>JANNGQ010000759.1:0-13365 GCA_031403975.1 Planctomycetota bacterium | reverse complement strand
GGAGCGTAGCGCTCATGACCGGCTTCTGGGGCTTTTGGCTCTGCATGGTCATCCTGACTCTGGGCGAACTCACCCTCGTCCCCACCGCCAGCAAATACGTCGCAGATATTGCACCCGCTGACTTGCGTGGGCGCTATATGTCCATGTACTGGCTGGGTTGGGGTTTGGCGCGCACACTTTCTCCCATCATTGGCGGCTTCCTCAACGATAACATTTCCCCGCAAGCCATTTGGATCGGAGGTCTACTCATCGGCCTCACCAGCGTCTTTGGTGGTCGCGTCTGCGATCCGGCCGACAGCCCTGAGCCCGCTCATTGATGAGTCGGCTGCGTTGTATTCTGACTTGCGTAAGAAATCCTTGCAGCCAATCCGTCCCGAAGCAGAAACATCGGGACGTCAGGTTGAGTCTTTTCGTGACACGGAGGCACTGAGACAGATGATTCACCAGCCAGGCCATTTCGGCAACACGGTCGCGAAGAGTGCATTCGCACTGGCCGTTTCCGCCTTCCTGCCCGTTCTTCATTCGACCGCATCGGCGGTTCAGCATCCGGATTATCTTACATCGGAAAGCTGCGCGTCCGAATGCGCTGAACAGCCTCAGTGCGGCGATGCAGAGGCACCGGTTTATACTCCCTCGGAACCCATGCTGCAGAATGAGGTGCAGCCGTTCATTCAGCAACAGCCGCCAGCAGCAGCGCGATCCGTTTTTTCCGACGGCGTTGAAGGCACTCTGGCTGCTCAGGGCCATGCCCCCGGTTACATTGATTCGGCAATACCGAGAACTCAGTTCCGACTGCGATTCGACGCAGGCTTCGACAGCAATCGTCCAGACCGGGCAGAATTTTTCTATGCACAGTGCGGCTGCAACGGCGGCCCCGGACCCGGAGTCATCACCCCGCAGCCGACGGTGAACGGGAGTGTCGACTATCAGGATATCCGCGCGTATCTGGAAATTGCATCCGGTTCCCGCTTTTCAGTCTTCGGGGAATTGCCCGTCAGGTTCCTGCAGACTTCCCCGGCCTCGAATCTTGGCCTCCTGGATAGCGGCGACAGCGAAGGTCTTTCGGACATCGAAGCCGGTTTCAAGTACGCCATCAGCCGCGATACTGATCACATCTTTACGTTCCAGCTGAAGACATATCTGCCGACGGGCGACGCACGAAAAGGCCTGGGAACCGACCATGCCAGCGTTGAACCCGGTATTCTCGCACAGCGACGAGTGAATTCCCGACTGGACATCTTCGGCGAACTGCGAGACTGGATCCCGATCAACGGCAGCACTTTCAGGGGCGAGGATTTTGCCGGGAACGTATTGCGGTACGGAGTTGGTGCCGCCTATACAGTGGGTGACACATGCAATGTCCGGATCAGTCCGATCGTGGAACTTGTGGGCTGGTCAGTACTCGACGGGCAGGTGGTCAACACCGATATTGGTGCCGCCACAGTCGACGCCGCGACTACGATTGTCAATGCGAAAGCCGGCGTGAGGACGCTCTTCAAGAGCAACGGCAGCACATTGTATTTTGGCTACGGACATGCCCTGACAGGACAGCGGTGGTATGAAGACATCGTGCGTGTCGAATACACGATATTCCTTTGATCAGACGTTGAACAGAAAGTGGCAGATGTCGCCGTCCTGCATGACGTAGGATTTGCCTTCGACACGAAGCTTGCCGGCGGATCGGATGTCCTTTTCTGTCTTGTAGGACTCCAGATCCGGCAGCGTGTAGATTTCGCAGCGGATGAAGCCACGTTCGAAGTCGCTGTGGATCACGCCTGCAGCCTGTGGTGCCGTGGCTCCCACAGGAATGGTCCAGGCGCGGACTTCTTTTTCTCCGGCAGTGAAGTAACTCTGAAGCCCCAGAGTCTTGTAGGCCGCTCGTGCGCACGGGCCGAGAGCCGGCTCGATCAGCCCGACGGACTCGAGCATCTCCGCGCGATCGGCGGCATCAAGTTCGGCAAGTTCAGCCTCCAGTTTGGCGCAGACGGGAACGACCGCCGCTCCATGCTCCGAGGCATACTTGCGGACTTGTTCAACGAGCGGACTCCTGCCTTCCAGGTCGTCCTCCGCCACGTTGGCGACGAACAGAATCGGCTTGGCCGTCATCAGCCCGATGGCTCGTACTACGATTGCTTCTTCCTCGGTGAATTCTGCACCTCGCAGCGGCCTGCCTTCGTTGACGATGGCCTGACATTTCTCCATCACCATAGCCCGGAGCTTTGCATCCTTGTCGCCGCTCCTGGCGGTTCGCTGAGCTTTGGGAAGTGAATTCTCCAGTGTCTGGATGTCAGCCAGCAGCAGTTCGGTTTCGATCGTTTCAATGTCGGACAGAGGATTCACACCGCCGCCGACGTGCGTGATGTCGTCGTCGTGAAAACAGCGGACGACCTGCAGAATCGCATCGACTTCGCGGATGTGGCTGAGAAACTTGTTGCCGAGCCCTTCGCCGACGCTGGCTCCCTTCACGATGCCGGCGATGTCCACGAGCTTCAGAATCGCGGGAATCACTTTCTGCGGCGGGATGAACTTTGTAATCCGGTCCAGCCGTCCATCGGGAACACTGACGATGCCTTCGTTGGGTTCAATCGTGCAGAACGGATAGTTCGCGCTCTGAGCCGCTGTGGAACTGGTCAATGCATTGAACAGAGTACTCTTGCCGACGTTCGGCAGGCCGACAATTCCGGCTTCCATGAAGATTCTTCCAGGCTGGTGAGTTCAGATCGCAGTCAAAGCGAGGGATTGTATCGGCGCCGGTCAGCGCGCCAAATAGGGTGACACACCGCAGTGCAGTCGGGTCGCCGACTTCGCTTGTTTGAGAATCTTCCGGCCAAGCGTTTATGCTGCGTGCGACGCCGTGCAGGACTTTTTGTATTCGGATTCGTGAGAGTTCGGAGGTGACCGGGTGACTCCGAAGTCTCACGACTCCGGCTACGGAAACAATCTGTTGCCTTTGATCGCCCTGACACGACACGTTCTGTGCCCCGGTTGAAAGTTTGTTCCCTCATGTCCGATCCTGCATTTGGTGTACTGTTCGATGTCGATGGAGTTCTGATTGATTCGTATGCAGCCCATCTGAAGACATGGCAGATCTGCTGCCTTCGCCAGGGTCGCGAATGCACAGAGGCACAGTTTGCCTCTGGATTCGGCCGTACCAGTCGCGAGGTCATCCGGGACACGTGGCCAGATCCCCCGGATGATGCCGACATCGCAGCCTTCGACGAAGAGAAGGAACAGCTCTATCGTGAACTCATCGCGCAGGACTTTCCTTTCATGCCAGGAGCGAAAGACCTGATTCATGCTCTTCACGCTCGTGGTATTCCGATGGCCATCGGTTCCAGCGCGCCCCCGAAGAATATCGACGTGGTCATTGAGCGGCTCGGTGCCCGACAGATCTTCCGGACTGTAATCACTGGAGCGGATGTTGTCCGGGGTAAGCCGCATCCGGAGGTATTCCTGATGGGTGCCCGCGGCATTGGACTCTCGCCGTCCCGCTGCATCGTCCTTGAAGATGCTCCGCCGGGAATCGAAGCAGCACTCGCTGCAGGTGCAAAATGCCTTGGAGTCGTGTCTCGCGGTCGGACTCCCGATCAACTGCACCGCGCGCATGATCGAGTCCTGGACGATCTGCGGTCTGTGACCCCGGAATGGCTGGAACGCATCATGAATGGCTGAGCATTCTATCGACCCCTTTGGACTGCGGCAGCCGGCTGCCGCTTTCGATGATTTGAATCACAACCGTGCATTGCGTACTCTCACGTCTCGGTTCTGCCCTCCAGACGTTATCCCACCTTTGAGGTCCTCACATGAGTCGCACAAACCGTCGATCGTTTCTCAGGAAATCGGCTGTCGTCACGTCGTCGTTTATGGCCGCACCGGCGATCCTTCGCGCCGGGATCGGGCCGAATGACAAGATCGGTGTTGCCGTCATCGGCGTGAACGGTCGCGGCGGCAGTCATATCGATGAGTATCTCGATGACGAGCGGACCGAGATTCGCTATATCGTCGAAGTCGATGAAGCAGTCGCGAACAAGCGCTGCGATGACATCGAAAAGAAACAGGGGGTTCGCCCGACTCCGGTGGCCGACATGCGACGCGCTTTCGAAGAAAAGTCGATCGACATCGTCAGCACAGCGACGCCGAATCACTGGCACGCATTGACCGGTATCTGGGCCATGCAGGCGGGCAAAGATGCATACATTGAAAAACCCGTCTGCCACAATATCCACGAAGGCACGGCACTCATCGCGACTGCCCGCAAATACGGCCGGATGTGCCAGGTGGGAACTCAATGCCGTTCGAGTCAGGCGATCAAGGACGCATTTGCCTTCATGCGGGAGGGCGGCATCGGCGAAGTCAAGCTCGCTCGCGGGTTGTGTTACAAGCGCCGCGCCAGTATCGGAGCGAAGGGTGATTATGCGATTCCGGCCAATGTCAATTTTGACTTGTGGAGCGGGCCCGCGAGCCTGACAGAGCCGAAATGCACTCGAGCTAAGTTTCACTATGACTGGCACTGGCAGCGGCACTATGGAAACGGTGACCTCGGCAATCAGGGGCCTCATCAGACGGACGTGGCTCGCTGGGGGCTGGGAATTGATACGCATCCGACAACGATTTTCACCTACGGCGGTCGCCTGGGCTATCAGGCCGAGCGCAACGATTCGGCCTACATTGATGCAGGCGATACGGGCAACACCGAAGTCTCATTGTACGACTATGGTGACAAGAGCATCGTGTTCGAAACACGTGGTCTGTCGGTCGACAACAGTGACGATGAGGAACTGAACGTCCTGTTCAAAAAGACCGAAGGCAACAAAGTCGGCGTCGTGTTCTACGGCTCGGAAGGCTTTCTGGTACAGGCCGAATACGACCTCTGCTACGTCTTTGACAAGGACAGGAACTTCATCCGCGACTTTAAAGGCGGCGGCGACCACTTCAAGAACTTCATATCGGCCTGTCAGTCCCGGAACGTTGAAGATCTCAACGCGGATGTTCGTGAGGGCCATCTATCGGCTGCAATCAGTCACCTCGGCAACATCTCCTATTACACGGGAGAAGACAAGAAAGTTTCGGCCAGCGATCTGTCGGCTGTGTTGAAGGACATCAAGTCTCTGGATGACAAGGAAGCCACACTGCAGCGGACGGTGAAACATCTGATCAAAAACGGAGTCGATCTGGACAAGTATCCGATGTCACTCGGCGCGGTGCTGCAGTTCGATCCCGAGAAGGAACTCTTCACAAACAACGAAGCGGCTGACTTACTGCTGACTCGCGAATATCGTGCGCCGTTTGTGTGTCCGAAAGCGGATAAGGTGTAGTCCGCGACCGTCAGATGCAATGGCGTTTCTGCCAGGCAGGATCTGCTGCAGATGGCACACATGAATACGCACTTCGCCACCGACTCGAGACGCGCATTCCTCAAAACAGCGTCTCTTGCAGCCATTGCGACGGGCTGTTCTCAGTCGAAATCCCGAACGTCCGCCAAGACGCAGCGTGGACTGAAGATCTTTGTCTACGCCGGTGCTCACGAGGCAACCATGCGTGACGTCTTCGTGCCGCGCTTTGAGACCACGACCGGCACGACAGCTGCCATCTATGCCGGCTGGTGGGACGGGATGGCGAAGCTCAAGGCGGCACCGGAGTCTGATCCGCCGTTCGATCTGATGATTACCGATGCCACTCAGGGCTACCCGGCAGCCCGGGAAGGGTTGTTCGCGGCTTTGGATCTCGCACGTATTCCGAATCACAAAGCCCTCGCACCGGCGTCGCTGGAAAATTGGATCTTCACAGAACGCCACGGTCTGCCGTATCCGGATTCCGTGATGACCCTCGCATACAATCGAAAGGCCATCAACCAGCCGCCGATCGGTTGGGCCGATCTTCTGCGCGAAGACCTTGCGGGCCGGATCGGAATGTATAACCACTTTTACATGAGCCTGTTTACATTCGCGGCGATCCTGGCGGATCGAAACGGCCAGCCAGGCACTGCGCATGATCTGATCACTGCACGAATCGATGATGTCTTCTCATTCGCACGGCAGAATCGGCGTCGCATCAGCCGGTGGTGGCCAACGACGACAGAGATGATCCTGGCATTGAACGACCGCAGCGTCGTTGCGGGAAACATGCACAGTCCCGAGTACCTTCAGGCCATGCGCGATGCACCGGATCTCGCCGCGATTGTTCCCGAGCACGATCGGGCAATGGTGCAGGTGTTCTGGGCGATTCCAGCGGGCACGAAGAACCAGGAACTGGCACACCAGGCCATCGATCTGCTGTTCAGCGATGAAGTTCAGCTGGAGTTTGCCCGCCGCGGAATGGCCACGCCGCGACCGGACACGGCCGCAAAAATGGCGTCGGAAGACCCGCTCTGGAAATCTCTGTATCCTTCGACGGACGACCAGTTCCGATCGCTCAGTTACTATCCGTATGACGTCTATGCTGCGGATTGGGATGATCTCGCTGACCGCTGGGACCGCACCGTCCTGCGCGAGGGCTGATGCCCAATGGCACTCATTCTGTGGAACAATTGTCCTCAATTGTTCATCCGGTCGCAGGCGGAACAGTTGAGACAACTGTTCTACACTATGGCGAATCCGCCAAAGCCAAAGTATTCCGGTGGCTCACGCCACCGGCTGACGATGTGCCGGGCTTCCAGCCCTGATGAAATGCGCAACTTCAAAACAGACGCTTCGGGTTGGTGTTCATCGACAACCATGACTGACAGAACGCCAATCCCTGATCTGCGGATCGAATCGCTGTCATTCGCATACCAGAGCATTCCCGTCATTTGTGAATTGTCACTCTGCATTCCTCAGGGCTGCT
Organism: Planctomycetota bacterium; assembly: GCA_031403975.1. GTDB lineage: Bacteria > Planctomycetota > Planctomycetia > Planctomycetales > Planctomycetaceae > SXXK01. Next base: position 6,543 of record JANNGQ010000759.1, on the reverse strand, counting down.
TTCTGACTCTGCTCGGACCGTCCGGCTGCGGCAAGACGACGCTGCTGAAGCTGCTGGCGGGTCATCTCACACCGCAGTCGGGGCGGATCGTGCTCGGGAGGCGGGAACTGACCGGTCTGCCTCCTGAGTCCCGCAACATCGGCATGGTGTTTCAGGACTATGCTCTGTTTCCGCATCTGACCGCGCGGAAGAATGTCGCCTTCGGGCTCGAAGTGCGCGGCATTCCGGCCGGCGAAGTCCGGGCGAAAACTGACGCCATGATGGAACTCGTCGGACTTTCGGCGGCTGAGCGTGATCGCCGTCCGTCGCAGTTGTCCGGAGGTCAGCAACAGCGAGTGGCCCTCGCGCGGGCATTGGCATTCGGTCCTCAGTTGCTGCTGCTTGATGAACCGCTGTCGAGCCTTGATCGTTACCTCCGGGAATCGACGCAGGCGGAACTTCGCCGCGTTCATGCTGAGTCGGGCGTCACGACTGTCATGGTGACGCATGATCAGAACGAGGCGATGACCATGTCCGATCTGATCGGCGTGATGCAGTCCGGACGGCTGCTGCAGCTGGGAACACCGCAGGAAATCTATGTGCGCCCACAGACACTGTTCGTGGCCGGTTTCGTCGGATCGGCAAATCTCATCGACGGCGCAGTTCTGGGACACGAACCAGGCACGGTCGCCCTGATTCGTCCGGAACACATTCGGTCAGGAAATCGGTGGCACGGACGAATTGCTGCGGTCACGTTCCTGGGACCCGACGCCGTGTGTGAGATTGTCTGCGACAGCCTGAGACTCACGATGCGGACCCGATCCCATTCTGCATTGCGGGCCGGCGACCCGATCTCGGTCGACGTCGCCCCTGAACACGTGTGGATCATTCCGGAACGGTCGTGAACAGCGGCCGAACTACGGCGTCATCACTCGGCGACACAACGGAAGCCGACGTGATTGCTGGCTGTGCGGACTTCGCCTTTGCCGCGTGTGCCGATCATGTACCGAGTACAATACTGATCCGTGCAGAGAAACGAACCGCCGCGATGCACGCGCTTTTTCTCCGTCGGTTCGGCGGGATCCAGAGATGATTCCGGGCCTTGCGGATCGTGCGTCACTTCGCCCTGTTCGGCCAGCGTTTTGTAATAGTCGTGACGATACCAGTCGCTGACCCATTCCCACGCGTTGCCCGCCACGTCGTAAAGTCCGTAGGCGTTGGGTGGAAACTGTGCGACGGGCGCGAGTCCCTTGAATCCATCTTCGCCGGTATCGCCACCCTCCAGAGGGAATTCTCCCTGGTAAATGTTCGCCTGGAATTGTCCGCCGGGCTTCAGTTCATTTCCCCATGTGTACAAGCTGCCGGCGATTCCGCCGCGCGCGGCAAACTCCCACTCCGCCTCGGTGGGCAGTCGCTTACCGGCCCACGCCGCATAGGCCACTGCGTCTTCATAAGCAATCTGCACTACGGGATATTTTTCACGGCCCTTGAGGTCGCTCCCCGGCCCGGCAGGATGCCGCCAGTCTGCACCAGCGACGTAACTCCACCATTGGAAGTAGTCGTTCAACGGCACAGCCTGCTGCGTCGATGTAAACACCGTCGATCCGGCGATGAGATTCTCCGGCGGTGCCGTGGGGAACTCGTCCTGCGTTGGCCTCTGCTCCGCGACCGTGACGTAACCCGTCGCCTTGACGAATTGTTCATACTGCCCGTTCGTCACTTCCGTTGCATCCATCCAGAAGCCGCCGACCGACACACGATGTATGGGAAGTGCGTCGCGCGTCACACCGGGAAGACTGCACAACGATTCGGCTTCGGCATCACAGCCCATTGAAAACGTGCCGCCGGGAATCCACACCATGCCCTCCGGCGCAGCGCGGGGCGCAGGCAACTTGCTGACGACGGTCTCTGCGAAGGCGCCAACGGCCGAATCAGTGCTGGCAGCAGATTGAATGTCAGTGATCTTCTGTCCTGTAGCATCAGGTTTCACAACCTGCTGCAACGGATCGGTCCTGGTGTACACGGCCAGAAACGCCACAAGCGCGGCGCTCAACACCATCAGCCCAATCAGAATTCGCCAGCCGGATTTGGCCGGCATCTGGTTGCCGTCAGCATCCTGCTTCCAAGGGCCCATGAGCACAGGTCTCTCTGATAGTACTGCTTACATATTGAAAAGCGTTGCTGTGAAGTCACGTTTCGGAATTCTTGTTATGCCGGTGAACTCCATTCTTTTTTGGAAACTATGCTCTGAGCGGGTGTCGATGAGACATTTGTTCGTTTTGTCGTCGATGAACACCAACCCGAAGCGTCAGCGCGGTGCAATTCAAGTCGCGTGAAAACATAACGAAAGCCCTCGCTGACGCTTCGGGTTGGTAAAGTGAGTGCCATTGGGCTACCGCCCGCGGCGTGAAGCCCTCAACGAAACATAGCGATTCTAAGCGTTCCATGTGAAAGTTGTGATACTGAAAGGCGGAGAGATCCGGAGACAGCCCTTGTTCTGTCATCTCTGCGCCGTCTCGCGAACAGAGCCAGGCCACACACTGCCTGGGAATTGTGCAACCGGGCCATCGGGTTCGGGCAAGCCGCCGAGTCGTTGAACGCTCGAAGGTGATGATGTTGTTGCCACTTCATGAGGCGGTCTCTTCGTGGCCGACGCTGCCAGCGTCGGCATGGTTTGTGGTCAGCACAAGTCAACGGACACTGGCAGCATCCGCCATGAACATCAGCGACGTTCAAGGCAAAAGACGTGGTAATGCCATGCAGGCAAGTCCAGATACAAGCCGCGTTCGATTAAGTCTGTTCCATCCCGTTCATAAGCAAGCTCGCCCATTTGGTCCTTCAGCCGCCACGTTCCTGGTTTCAGATCATAGTTCGGCAAACGGACGTAACACTGGCTTTGGCTTGACGAGTAATTGACGGCGACGAGCAACCGTTGGCCGTCGGTTCCTTGCCACTCGCAGGCAATGAAGTTGTCCCACGAGCCGTTTCCGTCCCAAGCCGGAGCGCATTCGAACTGCCGCCATATTCCATTGCGGACGGCATCGTGGCGAAGGACCGCGAGCAATCGCTCGTAGAACTGTTTCAAGTTCTCGTCCACAGCCTCGGAGGGTGCCCGGACGAGATGCGGTGAGATTCGTTTCTGACGGCCCTCGAACTGGCCTTGATGGAAGAATCTCAGGCCCGGCGAGAGAAACGTGATGACCGCGGCCGCTTCGTGAACTTCTCGCGAAAATGTGGCCGCCACCCGCGGTTCGTCGTGGTTCTCCAGGAAGCGAGCCAGCTTGTCCTGGTAATCCAGCCCGGCCCGTAAATGTTCGCGCACGGGTCGAGCATGATGGTCACGCAACCGGTCGTACAGCCGCTTGTCGTAGGCGTAGTCGAAACCCTGCTGTTGCATGGTCCATTCCCGGTCCCAATAGACCTCGGCCATGAACTGAAATGTCGGATGTTTCCGCCGCACGGACTGGATTGCGTTCGGCCAGAACGGATCGGCGCGGATGCCCCAGGTGTTTTCGAAGACATCGGGCAGGACAAGCATCGCCATGTCGCAGCGCACGCCGTCGCATTGTCTGGCGATGCGGTGCAGTTCGCCAATCATCGCTTCCTGAAATGCGGGGTTGCCGTAGTTGAGTTGGATCGTGTCGGGCCAGCCGGCAAAGTACGGGTCGCGGCCATAGGCGAGCAGCAGCGTCCCGCGTTGCGTTTTCACGCGACAGTAATTCCGTGGAGCGCGCGCCAGATCAATCTCGGTGCCATGCACAAAGTAGTCCGGATGCTCGTCAATCCAGGAATGATCCGGAGCCATGTGGTTCGGGACAAAATCGAGCATCAGCTTCAGACCGCGCAGTCGCATTCGTGTTCGCAGTCGCACGAGTGCCGCATGGCCGCCCAGTTCGCGATGCACCGCATAACTTTGGATAGCGAACCCGGAGCCAGCGACGTCTTCTTCCCTGAGATCAGGCAATGTCTCCGCGAAGTCGCGTCGCCAATCAGGATTCGTCCGCGAGGTCGCCTTCGCGGCCGCGCCGGTCTGCCAGACGCTCAGCAACCAGATCCAGTCGAATCCAAGCCGGGCAAATTCATCAAGATCGCAGTCCGGAATGTCATCCAGCGTGGCCCGACGACCGATCGTCCGCGACAAAGCTGTCAGCCAGACGCGAGTGTTGACTTGAAACAGCGAAGGGTAGCGCGGCGTGCTCATGATCGGCGTCCATTTAACTGGACTGGAGTGGATTCCACACTCTGCGAAATCCCAGCCCGTCAAAGTCCTTCACGTTCACCGTCGCGAACTCTGTCACACTCTGCACGGTCATGCTGAGTGCGGAGCGAGCATCGTAGAGGCGGCGGAATGCGAAGTCAGCGGCGCGGGCGCTTTTCCAGAGCGCGTCATGGAGCGGGCGACTTTCCGCAGGGAAGCCGATGAGACGCCACCGCGGATGACAGCGGTAGGTCTGGATGATCTCGACGGCATCGTCGGCGTGGAGCGGACGCTTGAGTACAGCGGGGTTGCGGAGGAGGCCGTAGAGTTCGGCGAGAATGAACTCGGAGATCGCCACGTTTTCCTCATGCTGAATCGAGATCAGCCAGGCATGCGCGGATTCATTCCACGGAGAAGCTGTGTTGACGGCGTAGAGCAGAATGTTGGCGTCAATTGAAAGCACAATAGCTACTTTCGGTTGCGCCTTGTCAGACGGATCTCCGAATTGGCCAACTGAGCTTCGGCCTTTATTTCTGAATGGCTGAGACCATTCCAGCCGAGGTTTCGCGGCTTCGGCGGGTGCCATTCGCGATTCGCGTCCGGCTCGGGAGCGTACACACTTAGGATGTATTCGATCCCTCGCCGCGCCAGCTCGGCGAGGGAGATTTCGCGGGCGTCGCACACCTTTTTGGCGCGGGCGAAGACATCGTCGGGAAGTTGGATCTGAGTCCGCATCATGACGACACTATGATGGCATCGCAGAATGTTGTCAATGTGTCGGCTCGACGATTCGTCATTTCGATCTCCGGCACTGATGTGACTCGCGGGACCCACGCGAGCGAATCATCTTTCCGGCGGCGGTGACATGGAAGTCTGCCTGTACGATCAGGGGCGCGCGCTTTCTCTGTGCTCCGAAATGCAGAGATCGCCTGGCACCACAACTCTTATTCTCAACGGGAAGCACGCTTGGTGCTGGTCTTCCCGCCGGTTTTACGACCGGTTTTCCTGCCGGCGACTTTCTGCTCGCCCGAAGCCGTTGCCCCCGCTGCCTGGGCGTACGAGCCTGGTCCTCCTTCGAGTACCTGGTCCGGCTTAACCGTGGCGAACACGTGCAGGAGGCGGGCGATCACGCCGGTCCAGCCCGTTTGGTGGCTGGCTCCCAGACCGGCCCCGTTATCGCCGTGGAAGTATTCGAAGAATTGCAGGCAGTCGCGCCAGTGCGGATCGGATTGAAACTTCTCGCTCCCCCCGAAGACGGCGCGGCGGCCCTGGTCGTCACGAACGAAGATGTGCGAGAGCCGGCGAGAAAGTTCTTCGGCAACTTGATACAGACTCATTAAGTGTCCGCTGCCGGTCGGACATTCGATCTGGAACTCGCTGCCGTAGTAGGTGTAATACTGCAACAACGCGCGGATGATGAGCGCGTTGACCGGCATCCAGATCGGACCACGCCAGTTTGAGTTGCCACCGAACATGCCACTGTCGGACTCCGCCGGCAGGTAACCGACGCGGTATTCCTGATCACCGGCGGGGAACACATAAGGATGCTGCTCATGAAATCGCGACAGCGAGCGGATGCCGAACGGGCTGAGGAATTCGTTCTCGTCGAGCATCTTCGCGAGAACTCGGCGGAGCTTTGTTTCGTCCAGAATTGATGCCATGTGCCGACCCGCGACGCCCGGCTTGCGCGTATCGTGAATGAATGCGATCAGTTCAGGGCGTGCATCCATGAAGTTGCGGTAACGATCGATAATCTCGGGATACTTCGCGACCACACTCCCGTCTACGACTGTCGCCGCGCACAGCGGCAACAGGCCTACCATCGAGCGGACTTTCAGACGCTGTGACTGGCCGTCGGGCAGTTGCAGCACGTCGTAAAAGAAACCGTCCTCTTCGTCCCACATGCCGCCATCGCCGCCGGCATGCATCATCGACGAAGCAATCCAGAGGAAGTGCTGCATGAACTTGAGCGCCATCTCAGCGTAGGCTCCGTCGGTTTCCGTGAGCTCGAGGGCAATCTCCAGCATATTCTGGCAATAGAGCGCCATCCAGGCCGTGCCATCAGCTTGTTCGAGATGCCCGCCCGTCGGCAGCGGCGCGCTGCGATCGAACACGCCGATGTTGTCGAGGCCCAGAAAACCCCCGTCGAATAGGTTCTTACCGGAGCGATCTTTGCGGTTCACCCACCATGTGAAATTGAGCAGCAGCTTTTGGAAGCTGCGTTCCAGCCAGCGCGTGTCGCCTTCGCCGGTGCGCGCCTTTTCCAGTCGATGAGTGAAAATCGTGGCCCATGCATGAACAGGCGGGTTGACGTCACCGAACGCGAATTCGTAAGCGGGGATCTGACCGTTGGGGTGCATGTACCA
>JANNGQ010000758.1:0-2451 GCA_031403975.1 Planctomycetota bacterium | reverse complement strand
TCCATGTTGTGCATCAGCCGTTTGTAGTGACTGTGAACAGCGACAGAGAGCAGTTTCTTGGACTGGTCCTGACCAATCACGTACTGGCCGAGCTCCTTGACGATCTCACGCGGTGTCGGTACCCGGTTGAAGAGTTTGCGTGACGAACCGCGGCGGCGGCGTTCCTGATCCAGAATGGACTGGCACAGTTCGATGCATTCACCACAGATATAGACGTCTTCCGGGCCTTCCACCAGCGGCCCGACTTCCCGATAGTTCTTGCGGCAGAATGAACAGTTGGCGTTGCGCTTGCCCTGCTGTGTGGTCTTGCCCGAACCAAATTCCTTACCAGGTGCCATTGTTGTGCCTTTTGGGTGTTCTTTCGCATCGGAGGCTGCGGCTCTTCTTGACTCCGGAGGAAAGAGTCGTGCAGAGGCAGCAGCTTCAGAGGCGTGCGATTGGCAGGTGTAGAACGCTCCGGAGAGTCGGCTTCCCTGCCAACCTGTTCTGTTTTCGTTGTTCTTGTGTCTGCTGACACACGGCGTCGGGCAGCCGACAGCCCTCAATGGATGTCGGGATGGCCGATGTCAGAGACCGCTACGGACCGGGATTGTGATCCAATTCAGTGTCTTGATTTCCCTCAGTGTTTTCGGATTCCGGGGCCGTTCTGCCCGCAGGCAGTTGGCTGGTATCCTGAGACGGCTCGGGAACATCTGTCGGACTGGCGAAGTATTCCGACTTGTTCGGTTGTGAGGTCGGTGGATCCGACGTTTCAATCGCAGATTCTGTCGCCGAAAATTTTTCCGTGGAACTGAGTCTCTTTTGAACCTGTTCGTCCTGATCAGCAGAAACTGCGGCCCTGCCTGTCTTTGGAGTGACCTGAAAAGACGAGCCCAGCCGAGTCACCAATTGACCCTTGATGGATCGGAATTCATCTTCCGTGAGGTCACCCTCGCGCCGCAAATCGTTAATCGCCTGCAGCATCTCTCTGTCAGCTTCGGCAGGATCAACATCATCGTTCACCTTTGCAAGCAAACGAACAATTGCCCAAATCAGCACGACCAGACAAGCCGCCGCGGCCAGAAACTGCAACCAGCTGATATCCGGCAGATGAAGCAGCTTGTACCAGTCAGTTGTCCGGGCCAGCCACACAGTGTTTGCCTTTGCGAATCAATTCCGAAATCATCATTTCGGATCAGAACATTCGGAGAAGAATCGCATGGAGAAGTCAGAAGAGCAATCGCGATGCCAATGCAAAGACTACAACCTGGGAATACTCACATTGGTCTGGATTCACTGGATTGTCGGCGGTTTCCCTGCCACCGCACGAATCCATGCACCCGCCTGGCGGGAAAACGATTTGCGGTTGATTTGAAATCCTGACAAGAAGCCGCCATGGGCCACAGCCCGATGATACTCACTTTCGTAACCCAACGCGTCAGCGCGGGCCTTCGTTGTGACTTCACGCGACGTGAAAAACACCTCGCTGACGCTTTTTGAAGTTGCGCATTTCATACCAACCCGAAGCGCCAGCGAGGAAATTGACTGGACTTTTCATTCACTGCGAAAAGTTCCTCGCTCGCGCTTCGGGTTAGTGTTTCTGCCGCTTTTTCAGCAGATTCAAACGACAGCCCAGGCAAATGCGCAACTTCAAAACTGACGCTTCGGGTTGGTGTTCATCGACGACAAACTGAATGCCATTGAACGGCAGCTCCCGAGCGAACCAGTCCGGACCAAAGACTCGCGACGTCTCCCCCGGTCGTTATTGCTATTCCTTACCTTGTTCCGCGAGATCGACGCAGATGATTTCTTTGTCATTGCGAATGTAGGCATGTCTGTTGGCGAATCCGGGCATGCTCCACACGACCTCACGACCGAAGGCGATGTTCGTTGGCTCGATGACACGGACTCTGTCGATCTCTTTGTAGCCTTCCGTTGAGAGTTGTGCGAGCAGCAATTCGCCGAGTTCATTGAACAGAATGTACCTGTCTTCGTGACGGACGATAAACGCCGTATCTGAGCCGGCCGCCCGTTTGCCGATGACATCCGTGGTTTCCCACAGCTTTCTGCCGTCGGGTACAGTGAGTGCTCGCAGGTCACCCCTCTGGTCGAAGCCGTAGATCACGTTGCCATCCAGAATCGGCTGCACGTTGACGGGCGAGATGACGTTCTGCCGGTCGCGCCAGATTTCCCGGGCAGCGGGTTTTGTCGAGTCCAGCTGGATCATCAGACTGCGGTTGCTGTAACCGGCTGCGTAGAGATACTCACCGGCATGAATCGGTGACATGATGATCGAGCCGTTTGATGCTTCATACGGCAGCGACCAGTACTCTTTGCCGGTTTCCGGATCGATCGATGACACGGCATCCGGTCGCAACAGAATCAGCTGACGTGCTCCCGCGTATTCGATGATCGTCGGCCCCTTCTCGCAGAACGTGCAGATCGAGTCCACCGCTTCCGGGTTGTCCCACG
>JANNGQ010000757.1:0-2937 GCA_031403975.1 Planctomycetota bacterium | reverse complement strand
ACTGCGGCATCTGGCTCTTGAGCCCGGGCAGTGCACCTGATGACCGGTCCTGATGCAAAACTGGTCGAAGACGTTTCGAAGATCGGGGCACTTCGTCGGCCGTAGAGTGGGGCAGGCTTATAGCCTGTCTGGATTCCTTCAACCGGTAATGTCAGCGCAGGCCAAACGCGGCAGGCTGAAGCCTACCCTACAACCCTACAACACCTGCCGGGATTCCTCCAACCGGAAATGTCAGCGCAGCTTTCCGGGATTGCGGCGTTTCTGTAACGGAGATGACTGTTTCAGACGTCATGCACAGCCGCCAGCATCGCATTCTTGTGGCCCAAAGTGCAATCTGCGGTTTCGTGTCATCCGGAACGGCGTCGATCTGATCAGCAGTCTCTGAAGACCTCCGCGCCATGGCAGGATTCTTGCAGGCAAACTCTCGGAATCCACAAAGAAACACTTTAGATCGGGCCACACGGATGAAGTCGTTTCTCGAGCGACAGGATCGATGGGGAAACGGGTATTCCCTTTGGCTCGTGGTCGGCATCGTGTTCCTGATCCCGTTCATGAGCTGGTCGGCGCGGCAGCTGCGGTTGGGGAATGATGTCGCCGGCTTGTTACCCGAAGGTGACTCGCAGTCCCGGGTTCTGAATTGGCATCAGACGCTGTTTCCAGTCGACGACCGCGTGCTTGTCACATGGGACGACTGTTCTCTGACCGACCCCCGGCTGCAGGATCTGAGCACTCGACTGCAGGGGATTGAGAAGAACGGCGTCCGCGAAGGCGGCTCTCTTTACGTCCGAGATGTGGAACAGCCGGGCGATCTCCTGAAGCAGATGGTTGCCGAGGGGATTCCGTTCGACACAGCACTGCAGCGTGTCCGCGGGGTGCTCGTCGGAGACGGGCCGCTGTGTTTGACTCTGAGCGATTCCGCCAGATCACACACGATGACGGTAGGTCATGCGATCCGGAAAATGGCAATGGAGAAATTCGGACTGACCATTGAATTGGTGCAGCGAACCCTGCCCATGCCGGCCAACCCTCATGTGACGGTCGAAGACAAAGATACCGGAAATCTGCGAACGGCACTGGAAAAACATGTGAAGGATCTGAAGGAACCGGACCTGCAGCTCCTGTGGCCGGAAATGTACACGGACAGAGCGCAGACGGCAGAATTCTGCGCAGCTCTGGCCGAGCTGACGGTGAAGGCAGTTGACCAGGAAAAATGCGTCACCGGAACATTCTGCAGACCAGGATCCATGGCTGCGTTGTCGGTGAGTTTCAGCGATGCGGGAGTGGAGGATCATTCGGGAGCTCTGGCGGCCATCCGCGCGTCGGCTGTCAGCGTCGGCATTCCTGCTGAACAGCTGCACCTGGGTGGTTGTTCGGTCGCAGGCGCGGCGATGGATGCCGCCATCACGGATGCCGGCTGGAACCAGGCAGCACCCGCATGGGACCTGCTGCACCGTTCACCGATCCTGTTTTCCCTGATCGCAACCGGCGCGATGACCTGCATTATGCTCCGGAGTTTCCGGCTGTGCATTCTTGTCCAGACGGTCTCGACGCTGTGTACTCTGGCGGCAGTTTCGCTGGTGACACCAACCGGCGGCAACATGAACATGCTGATGATCGTGATGCCGGCGCTGCTGATGGTGATCTCTGTGTCGGGTGCCATTCACGTCTGCAACTACTGGAAGCACTCCGGGATCGATGATCCTGTCAAGTCAGTGGTTCACGCAGCCTCGGTCGCCTGGCTGCCCTGTCTGCTTGCCGCCGGGCAAGCCTTGGCCGTCTTGCTTCCGGTATGGCTCACGAAATCAACAATCCGCTTGGCGGCATGTTCAACGCCTTGGATGCGCTCAAAAAGCATGGGACGCGCGAGCAGGTTCGCGTGACTTCCATTCGTTTGCTGGAACATGGTTTGACCGGAATTCGCGACCTCGTTCGCTCTACTCTTGCCTCCTATCGTGCCGACCAGCGGCCAAGGGATCTCACCATGGCTGACCTTGATGACCTCCGCCTCTTGGTAAAGCCCGAAGCCAAGCGCAAGAGGCTCAAACTCGAATGGACGAATGAAATCACCGAAGCGGTTCATGTTCCCGCCGTTCCGGTTCGCGATGCGGTGCTCAACCTGCTGCTCAATGCCTGCGCGTCGAGCGCCGAAGACGGCAGTGTCAAGTTTCATGCGCGGATTGAAAGTCGCGCATTGGTTGTCGATATCTCAGATCAGGGGAGCGGGCTTCCAGCCCATATCCGGGAATACCTTGAACGCAACGGGGCGGGGTCCGTTCCCCTTGATAAGAGATCGGGACTGGGACTCTGGATCGTGAAGCGCCTTTGCGATGAAATGAATGGAAAGCTCAATGTGGTAAAAAGCAGTGCTGCGGGCACTACCATTAGACTGGTAGTGCAGCCAAAGCTTGTGGAGTTGAAAAATGCTGCTTGATGGACGCGTGGTGGGGCTTATTGAAGATGATCCCGTAATGGGTGAATCGCTGGTGCAGAGCCTATCCCTTGAAGGGTGCCATGTTGATTGGTGGAAGACAGGGGCGGAGGCCCTGCGTGGCCTTCGGGCTACAAGTCCCGATCTCGTGGTTTGCGACATCAAGCTCCCCGACATTAATGGCGATGACTTGTTTCGTCAGCTTGCGGCTGCTTCCCAGGTGCCGCCCTTCCTGTTTGTGACCGCCTATGGCGACATCGACCAGGCCGTTGCAATTATGCGGGCTGGCGGCAGCGACTATGTCACCAAGCCTTTCGATACCGGTGCTTTCATCGAACGGGCGCGAAGCCTGATACAGCGAAACCCAGTGTTGCGTGCGGAGGCCGTCTTGGGCGTCTCAGACGCCATGCGTGACATTGAAAACATGCTGCGGCGGGTCTGCGACCGAACTACTCCCCTTCTCATAACCGGTGAAACGGGAGTTGGAAAAGAAGCTTGTGCGCGGTTCC
>JANNGQ010000756.1:0-2757 GCA_031403975.1 Planctomycetota bacterium | reverse complement strand
GAATTCCTGAAGAGCCAGGTCCAGCCCCAGCAACTGTTCCTCATTCAGGTCTTCGTCGACTCCTTCCAGCCTCACCAGCACCGACGCCGGCTCCGAAGCCCTCGGGCGAACTTTTTTTCGTCGTGCGTGGTCGACAAGGATCCTCCGCATCGATTCCGCGGCAGCGGCAAAGAAATGGCCGATCGAATCCCATTCCTGCTTCTCCTTCACGGCGACGAGTCGCAGATAGACTTCATGCACCAGTGCCGTGGGGCTGCAGCGTCTGCCCTGGTGTCTCCATGTGCAGCCTCGCCGCAGCCAGCTTTCGCAATTCCTCATAGACGACTTTGAAAAGTTCTTCGGAACTGTCCCGTGGAGGCTTACTGTCCATTGATCACCTGGTACCACGACTGACCCGCGCCGCCGACCGCATCAGACTCAGAATCCTGCGCCCCGGCGGTCGGAACTTCAAGAATGTACCGTCCATCACGGGCCGAACGGAAGGGCTGTCCAGAGTTCGCTGGTGGACGAGGTGCAGCCTTACGACTCGATAATCGATCGAGGTCGGACCGGCCTGTGACGAATTCCGCTGTTCGGTCGCGATCGTTCAGGATACCCTGTTGTGGCGACAGACCGAAGCAATCCAGGACCCAGAACGATGAAGACGGAGATTCAGGACCATCCCTACGGCCCGGCGGTGGCCCGACTGATTGAAGAGTTCGGGCGGCTTCCGGGGATCGGACGCAAATCGGCTGAGCGGCTGGCGAATCATGTGCTCGCAGCCTCCGCGGACGAAGCGAATGCCCTCGCCGAAGCGATCCTGAGCGTCAAGACGAATGTCCGACGCTGTTCGATGTGCTTCAATCTGACAGAGGACTCACTGTGCCGGATCTGCAGAGATCCTCGCCGCGACCAGCATGTTGTCTGTGTTGTTGAACAGCCCAAAGACGTCGTAGCGCTCGAGTCGTCAGGTGCTTTTGCGGGACTTTATCACGTGTTGGGAGGCCGCATTGCACCGCTGGACGGGATCGGGCCCGAGGATTTGACGATCCATCAGCTGGTCCATCGAATCCGGAAGACCGGAATCACGGAACTCGTGATGGCGACCAACCCGACCCTGGAAGGGGATGGTACAGCGTTGTTCATCACGAATCTGCTGCAGAACGACAAAGTGCGGATTACGCGGCTGGCACGCGGAATTGCTTCGGGAAGTGTGCTGGAATTTGCCAACCGCGAAATGCTGGCGGATGCTCTGCGGGGACGTCAGCAGTTTTGAATGTGGCGATTTTTCTGCCCGTCGGTGGCGGAATGCCGGATGCAGGAGACAATCAGGTCGACTCATTCCGCAGAGATAGAGTAGATTTCGTGAAACTTGAGCCCCGAATCACTGCATTCTGATCGTTTTGGCCTGAAACATGCACCTGAACATTTCGCAGCAGATGAAGATGAGCCAGCAGATGAAGCTGGCACCGCGGATGATCCAGTCGATGGAGATTCTGCAGTTGAACATGATGGCGCTGAATGAGCGGATCGAGCAGGAACTGATCGAGAATGTGACTCTGGAGCGGGTTGAACAGGAAACGGACGTCACGGCTCCCTCGCCCGAAACCGAGTTTCCGCTCCCGACCGACGATTCGCGCGACTCGCGGGAACTTCGGAAGGACGTTGAGAACCGCGAGCTCGTTGCGGGCAAAGAAGAGAACAACGAATCGGACTTTGAACGGCTGCTGGAGATTTCTGCTGAGTGGTCAGAAGACAACGTGGGTTTCGGCGGCTCGAGAGCTTCGTCGAATCAGATCAGCGATGATATGGACCGTCAGCACGACGCCATGTCGAACATGCTGGCCCGACCGCAATCACTGCAGGAATATCTCCTCGAACAGTTTTCGTTTTTCAGCATCGATCACACGCAGCGGCAGTTCGGCGAATATCTCGTGCAGCATCTGGACCACAACGGCCGGCTGCAGAGCATGCTGCCCGAAATCGCTCAGCAGTTTAACCGTCTCTACGATCATCAGCTGACGATGGAACAGGCCGACGAAGTGCTGAAAATGATTCAGCATCTGGACCCGCCCGGCGTTGGTGCCAGAGACTATCGTGAAATGCTCCTGCTGCAGGTCGACGATCATCTCGCGTTTCATGAAGTCGTCGAGACTCTGATCCGCGATCACCTGGAAGACATCGCGTTCAACCGCCTGCCGTTGATCCAGAAGGCAACGGGGTATTCGCTGGATCTGATCAAAGTCGGCATCGAACAGATTCAGACTCTGAATCCCTATCCGGGCCGCGGATTCGAACAGCGCCCGGTGCAGCGCGTGACTCCCGATCTTTCGCTTGAGCAGGATGACTCAGGACGCTACGTCGTGAAGCTGCTGGACGAGTACGTTCCTGAACTCCGCATCAGTCCGCGGTATCAGAAAATGCTGAAAGAGAATCCGACGCAGGAAACACGCGACTGGATACGGCGGAAGATCGAGTCGGCGCGATGGCTGATTGAATCGATCGAACAGCGTTACAACACACTTCGGAAAGTGGCTCAGGAAATCATCGACCACCAGCATGAGTTTCTGGACAAGGGTCCGGAGTTCATCCAGCCGCTGAAGATGCAGCAGATCGCAGACCGTGTGGGCGTTCACGTCACGACGGTTTCACGAGCGGTCGATGAGAAGTGGATTCAGACGGCTCGCGGACTCTTTCCGCTGAAGCGATTCTTCGGCGGCGGCACTCAGTCGGCCAGCGGCGAAGAGGTCGCATGGGACACAATCCGGATCAAGCTGC
>JANNGQ010000755.1:0-1874 GCA_031403975.1 Planctomycetota bacterium | reverse complement strand
GTCAGGCTGGCCGGGAACGCGGTCGATGCGGATCTGGTACGGCTCGAAGACGGCTCGCATCTGATAGTAGTCTGTCTGAGCGATCGGATCGAACTTGTGATCGTGACAGCGGGCGCATTGCAGCGTGACTCCCAGAAAGGCCCTCGACGTATGTTCGATCGTCATATCCAGCCATTTGTTCCGACTGAATGTGTCATAGTTCCGGACGAGAAACCCCGTCGCCCGCAATGTATCGGGATCTTCAGGAGAGTCTTCGTCCGCGGCCAGCATGGCAATCACCATTTGATCGTAACCGGTACCCGCGTTCAGCGATTCGATGATCCAGTCGCGCCAGCGCCAGATGTGGTAGTGACTGAACCGCAATTCCTCCCCCAGTCCATACCAGTCGCTGTATCTCCAGATGTCCATCCAGTGACGGGCCCAGCGCTCGCCGTGAGCCGGACTGGCCAACAGCCGGTCAACCGCCGATTCCAGGGCTTCGTCTGATGTGTCGGCGCGAAACGCCTGCAATTCTACACGAGTGGGAGGAAGTCCGACGAGATCCAGCGAGACCCGGCGAAACCACAGGTCTCTCGATACCGGTCGACTTGCAGTTAATCCTCGGGACTCACGGGCCGCACCCAGAAAGGCGTCGATCGGGTGGGCAAGGTCCGCCGAACTTGCCGGGACGGATGGTCTCACAGGAGGACGGTAGGCCCAATGATCCCGCGGGTCTTTCGATGGAGTTTCGTGTTCAGGAGCAGCAGCCCCGTCCGCGATCCACGTCCGCAGTGCGGCAATCTCGGCCTCAGTCAGCGGCTCGCCTTCGGGAGGCATGCGCAGCTTCGAATCGGACTGCGTTACCTTCTCGATCAACAGACTCGTGATGGGATCTTCCGGAATAACCGACGGCCCGGAATCTCCCCCCGCAAGGATGCTCTTGACGGTGTCCAGCCTCAGACCGGCCTTCTGCTGCAACGTGCCATGGCAACTGAAGCACCGTCGTTCGAGCACCGGCCGAACGTCGCGAAGATAGGTCGCCGCGTCATCGCCCTGGTCCGCCGCGACCGTTATCAGCAAGGCAATGGCCCGGAAGAGAAGCATCAATGGTGTACCTCGAACAGTCGGCGCATCTGACAGAGCAAGACAGTAATCCGTCGCGCCCGCGTGAACAAGCGGAATTGAGCCGAATCGACGGAGCTGACAACCCGGAAGATATGCGGGGACAAAGTTGCAAAGAATCAGCGATGGCAGCATGATGAGGGCAGAATGATGGAAAAAGTAGGGGATTGGTCCGACAATCCATCTTCATCGTTCTGCTCGACATGATTCTGCCAACCCTGTCGCTCTCATCGCAACCTCGTTTGACGGATACTCCTGCACCATGCGCACGATTCGGATTCCATCCGCAAGCCCGCTGGCGGAAGCCGACTTCATGAACATCGTCGAAACGGATTTTTCTTCGATGCCCCGTCCCGAACAGATCCGGCATTTCGAGGTGGAAGGTTACGTCGTCCTGCCGTCGGTCCTGACACCGGATGTGATTGGGCGGTTGAAAAACGAATTGGCCGATGTGGAAATGTCGCATACGAGTTACAGCACTCAGCAGACTCGGTCGGTGGAACAGCCACAATGGCTCAGTCGGGCGGTGGCAGAATTGATCGCGTATCCGCCAGTGATCGATTTCCTCTCCGATTTGATGGGACCGGACATCGTATTCACGCGAGGATTCTTTCAGAGATCGCTGCCTGGGTGTCCCGGCATCTCGATGCATACGGACGGTCAGCCACACGGCTCGAACCTGTTCGGTTACGAGGGCAGTTGCCCGCGGCTGGTGCGGGTACTCTATTACCTGGACACGCTGACCGTAGAGCGAGCTCCGTTTCGACTCATCC
>JANNGQ010000754.1:0-4403 GCA_031403975.1 Planctomycetota bacterium | reverse complement strand
GCACAATAATGGCGACGGGACCTATTCGGAAACAACACCCGCGTCACTGAAGCATCTGACCAAATGGACCACGAGTTGTCTTATGGCCGATGTGAACGGGGATGGCATTGATGATCTGTATGATGTGAACTATCTGGCGGGAGACGAGCCGTTTGTGCATACCTGCCTGAGTGGTCCGGATCATTTGGTGCGGGCCTGCGGTCCTGACATTTTCCATGGTGCAGCCGACCAGTGCTTCCTGAGTGACGGAGCGGGTGGATATGTGAATGTGACGACGGCCGCCGGAATTCTGGACAATGGAGGACCAGGCCTTGGCATCGTGGCAGCGGACTTCGATGAATCCGGAACCCTGGATCTGTTTGTCGCAAACGACATGACGGCAAACTGGTTCTTTGTCAACAAAGGAAATGGGCCGGATGGCGTACCGCAATTCAGTGAAGAGGCAATTCTGAGGGGATGTGCGTTAAACGGCAGCGGTCGCGCCGAAGCCTGTATGGGTGTCGCAGCCGGAGACGTGACCGAAGATGGCCATCTGGATCTGTTTGTCACCAATTTCTACCAGGAAACCAACACTCTTTATTCGTTTTCGGCCGGAGGGTTCTTCGCCGACATCACTGCGGCCTCAGGTGTGGCAGCCGGATCTTTGGACATGCTCTCGTTCGGCACACAGTTCATCGATGCGGACCTCGACAGCCACCTTGATGTACTTCTGGTGAACGGTCATGTCGACGATTACTCGCATCTGGACATCCCGTGGAAAATGCTGCCCGCAGCCTATCGAAATGAAGGTTCCGGACAGTTTCGGTCGTTACCGCAGGATTCCATGGGCAGCTACGGCAGCGTGCAACGGCTCGGTCGCGCTATGTCACGCCTGGACTGGAATTCGGACGGGAGGGACGATCTGATCATCACGCATCTTGATGGTCCTCCGGCACTGCTGGAGAACTGCACTGAGTCCCCCGGCCAGTTTGTTTCTCTGCGCCTTTCCGGGACGGATTCGAACAGAAGCGGCATCGGCAGTGTGATTCACGTGGTGTTTTCAGCGGGGGTCGGGCTGCCGGAATGTGAGCGAGTCTTCCATCTTGCGGCCGGCGATGGGTACTATTGTTCAAACGAGCGAAAAATCACGATCGACTCGGTGAATCCCGCAACATAAAACGTATCACGATCAAGTGGATTTCAGGACATGAGCAGCAGTTTGAGGACGTCGCACCGGGATCGGTGTATCACGTCGTCGAAGGCCGACCAGTATTGTACCGGCTGGATGGGCAGGCAGTTGGCACTCGATGACAGCAGATTCATTTGCAGACGAGCGGGCCGTGAGTGAACCAGAGTTACTCGGATCTGCAGCGCCCGTCGCAGTCGTGTCGAATCGGAGTCGGTTCAGACTTGCAGGGCTGATCCTGTTTGCGACAGCCGTTACGATTGCCGTGTCTCAATGGAAGGCGATTCAAGTTTATGGTCTCCGGTGGAAAGCCGAGAATCAATCATCCCGGATGGAGATCCCGGCAGCACTCGAGACGGCTTTGCTTGCACAGCAGTACTCGCCGAAGGATCCTCGGACGTTGCTGCTGCTGTGCAGACTGCAGCGACAATCCGGACAAATCCGTGAATCGCGGGAGACCATTGATGAGTTGCAGAATGCCGGTGTCCCGGAATCGCGGATTCAGAATGAACGTCGGCTGACGGCAGCGAGGTCCGGAGACCTTGAGTCGTCGGAACCTTTTCTGCCGCAATTGCTGACAAGTGACGAACTGGAACCGCAGGATGTCTGCGAAGCATTTGTCGTTGGATATCTCTCGCGATTCCGGATGGATGAAGCGGTCAGGCTGACAGAAGTCTGGAAGCAGGACTTTCCTGACGATTTTCGTCCGTATGCGCACCGCGCGATAATCGCTCAGATGGCAACGGACTGGACACTGGCGGTTGATGAGTTTCAGAAAGCCGTTGACCGAGGCGACTCCCGGTCAGAGACTTTGATTCGGTTTGGTCTGTGTTGTATTGAAATCAATGAACCGCAGCGGGCATTGCCCAGTTTTACAAAGTGCACGAACCTGTTTCCGGAAGAAACTGAAGGCTGGCTGGGACTGGCCGACACTCAGAATCGTCTGGGAAACACGGCAGACGCCCGCATCAGTTACGAACGTTGTCTGGAGCTGGATCCTTTGTGCTGGGATGCCGAACTCAGACTGGCGAGATTGCTGCTGGGAAATGGCAACGCGGTGGAGGCTGAGGCTCGCCTGAGACGGCTGGCCGAAATCTGGCCTGAAGATGCTGGCACTCTGTTCCAGTTTGGTCAGGCTTTACAGGCTCTGGGGCGCACTGAGGAAGCTGCACAAGCCGCTGTCCGCTGGGAGGCCGCTGACCGGCAGACGGAACTGATGGAGCAGCTCCTGACTGATCTTCAGCAGCAGCCGCAGAACGTCGCGCTGCGGAGTCAGATCGGTGTCATGATGATGAAACACTATTCTCGCAGCATGGCTGTCCAGTTTCTGGAGGCCGTGTTGCTGGAGGAACCGGACAATGAGTCCGCGCATGAAGCGCTGGCGGACTATTTTGACAAGCATGGACAGGCGGATGTTGCCGAGCAGCACCGACGGCATCTGAACCATTGAGGCAGTTTCCGGAACGAACTCATGAGACCGTCCAGTCGTGCTCATGCACGAGGAGCAGGCAGTTTTCGCATCGCGATTCTGGTCGTTCTCGTCCTTGTTTTTTCTGTCGTACAGTATTGGTTGACGCATCCTGCCGCCGGTCCTGCCGCGAGCTTCGATCAGGCCATTGATTCGCTCAACAGCGGCGATCCGGAACGGGCCTATGAGCTGTTGAGGATTCTTCATGGTCAGATGCCTGCGGACAGTGAAGTCGCGACGCTGCTGGCGACCGTATGCGGTATCACAGAAAACTACGATGAAGGTGTGCGCGTGCTTCAGGAGATCGCCGGTTTCCGGACGAATCCGGCCCTGAATCTTAAGGCGGCGGAGATACTCCTGCAGGGCGGAGCTGTTGAGCGTGCCGCTGCTTTTCTGACAGTCTCTTTGAAGCTGGACCCCGATCAGCCGGATGTTGTGAGACTCCTGGCGAATCTGTATTGCACTCTGCTGAGTTCTCATCTTGCCCGGCCGTTGTTCATCGAACTGGATCAGCGGAATCAGCTGACGTCAATGGACGTACTGGTCTGTTGCGCCGCAGATCGTCCCAGGTTCGACGCGTCCAGTAACGTGACTCAGCTGCAGCGATCGCTGCGTGCGGAACCGGCGTCGGCTCGAGTCGTTGCCGCTCTGGTCGAGAACCACCTGACACTGAATCAGACTTCGGTCGCACAGCAGTTGCTTTCAGGGCATGACTTTGATTCTGCACCGGATCCCTGGCGGTCGGATGTTGCGCGGGCCGCTGTCGCTGTTTACGAGCAGGACTTTCATTCCGCAGCAAAAATTCTGCTGGCACTTCCGGCTGAAGCTGACGTGCTGCCGCGTGTGTGGCTGCTTCGCGGAGCCGTTTACGGGAAACTGGGGAGTGTCAGTGCAGCCGAAATCGCGTTCGAAAATGCCTCTCGCCTTGATCCGCTGGATCCAGAGCCGCCGTTTCGGCTGTCACAGATCGCGAAAACAAAGGATCCGGCTCGGGCAGACACACTGAAGAAAAGATCACATGTGCTGCAGGCGCTGAGTTCCAGTGTGGAGCAGATTCTTAACATGAAGTCGCCCGAGGAAAGCGAGGAGCAGTTGGCGGTCGCGGCCGGGCTGTTGCTGGATGCGGGTGCCGTTCGAGAGTCGTTTGTCATTCTCAGCCGACTGCAGTCTGAAGGGCACACCACAGCAGCCATCAAAAAACTGCAGGCCCGCGTGGACGAACATGCTGATCAGACCGGTCGGTTTCTGGCGGCTTTGCCGGAGACTCCGCTGAAGGCCCTGCCCACATCGGAGCTGAAGGAACTGCAGCAGTTGCTTGAGTCCTCCACGGAGGCGGATTCGCTGCCGCTCAGGACGGTCGAACCGTTGTTTCGCGATGAAACGGAGTCCTTTGAACTGACTTTTCACTACACATGTCCCCATTCCGACGCATCGGAGATACTTTCGACTCTGGGCGGAGGAGTCGCATGTTTCGATTTCGACCGCGATGACCAGGTGGATCTGTTTTTTCCGCAGGGTGGTCCTTTGCCGGGCGCAGCCGACCGCACGACCGACATTGATCACTGTTATCGCATGGCCGGCGGCAGACTGCAGAATGTGACCCGTGTTGCTGTACATCCGCTCGGCGGCGCGCGATCGCGCGGTTGTCCTCCTGCTCACCGTCATGCTGCTCCAACTCATCGCACTGTGCTTCGCGGGAATCCGGAGACCTGGTCGCGCAAGAGCGCCCCGGGGATGAGCGAGGCCTGCTCGACGGTGGCGAACAGCGCC
>JANNGQ010000753.1:0-2541 GCA_031403975.1 Planctomycetota bacterium | reverse complement strand
GGCACACATTAATTGCGTGTTCATTGTCAAGTCGGCGTACCGTCTCCGTCGACGGCAAGTTTCCCAGCATTCGCCAATCATTCATCCATACGCCCCTGAGGCGCGTAAAAAAACGGACGAGTCTCCCGGAGGAAAACTCGGCCGTTAGTGTTTGAGTCGCCGAAGCAGTCAGGTGACTACTTCTTTGCCTTGGCAGCTGGCTTTGCGGCTGGGGTCTTTGCAGACTTGGCAGCTCCGGCCTTTGCCTTGGTGGACTTGGCGGCACCAGCCTTCGCCTTCGTGGACTTTGGTGCAGGTGCGGCAGGTGCAATCTTCGCCTTGGTAGACTTTGCGGTTGTTGCCTTTGCTGCGGTGCTCTTTGCGGCCATTCCCGATTTCCTCCGTGAGGACTTCTCTGACACCGAAGAAGATTGCAGGATGTTCGTCGGCGTCAGGCTCGAACAACCGCGGAAACTCAAGTGACTGCTGTGGGGCCAAACAAGACCCACAAGTTCCAGCCGGATCGGTTTATAAGTCACTTGCGTCAAAGCCGTCAAGCGGAAATCCTGTTCCGCCAATGGCTTCCTGAGAATCGGCGCGTGCTAACTTTTTGGTTCAGGCAGATCTCAGAGAAGTTGGCCCGCTCAAAATCGTGGTACCGATTGATCGCCGACGCGCGCATGTGGAGCAGGCTTCCAGCCTGCTGTCAGACGATCACAAGATCAATCCGCGATATCAGGCGATGTGAGGAAACGAGAGGATGTCGTTCACAGATTTCTGACAAAGTCGGTTTGAGCCCGAAAACATGCGAATCCCGTCGAGTTCCGTGCTTTCAGGAATCTCGCGCGCCTGTGGTCAGGAAGATTCACGGGAACTCATCTGTCAGACTGCACGTCCTGACGGCTTCTCTGTCACAACAGCCTTTCTCAAAGGTATCGCCAGAGCCGGTGACCTGTCTGGTTGATTGTCGTTTGTTCGGGTATTTTTCCGGTGACTCAGGATTCGCGTTTGTCCCTTTCGCAGGTGTCGTGGCTGAAGCGTCCCGCTTCAACACTGAGGCGGGACGCCTCAGCCACGATGGGACAGTGATCCTTGTCTGGTTCCTAAGGGGGCATCTCATGCGCAAGGCGCTTTTGTGTTTGGCGGCGGTGGTGGTTTTGAGTTCCACGGGATTGTTGGCGACGAATATGGCACAACCTCCGGCCGACAAAAGGGCTCAGGCGAAAAAGCTCTTCGAGGAGAACAATTTCAACGATGCGCTGAAGCTCTATCGGGAGCTGGCTCAGGATCCGGAGAACACGGGCAAGGCGGTTCCGGAGGATCTGGGGTCTGCGATCGCGTGCCTGAACAATCTCGGGCTGGTGCATGAAATCGACGAGTTGCTTGAGACGTCGATCGAAAATCACAAATCGGACTTTCGATTGCTGGCTCGCGCTGCGAATGCTTACGCGGGACAGATTGAATCGGGCGGATTCGTCATCGCGGGCAAATTTGAACGAGGCGGGCATCGCGGCGGCGGACAGTGGGCCAGCGTGGTGGCCAGGGACCGAGTTCGGTCACTGCAGTTGCTGGTTGAGGCGATCGCACTGTCGGTGAAGGATGACAACGCGACGGCGGCTGAACGGGCTGACTTGTGGCAGACCATGGGGAATCAGATCAGCAGCGCCCGGCATAGCGAAGCATGGAAGCTGCAGGATCTGACTGATCTGGCAGTGCTGCCGGATTTTGAGATCCAGGAAGGTGGCCAATACGGGTATTACGATCGTGGCGGCTGGGGAGGTCCCGGCAAAGGAGCGCCCGTCAATCCGGATGGCCTTCCCGTATTTCATCTCAAGCCTGAATCCTGGGACTCGGCCAAGTCTGACGGTGAACGCTGGCGATGGGCCATGGCCCAGGTCGTGCTGCATGTCGCCGACCGCCGCAGTCAGGTGGATCTCGAGTGGGCTGGATTCCTGCAATCGCAGTTTGGCGTCGGAGCGTCGGCGGTGGGGGGGCCGCCCGTGATCCAGGCATTGAGAGCAGATGCCGCGGACGATGAGAAACCTAAAGACTCCGGGGTGTGGGTCGCTCATGAATTGGCCGACACGGAGACGATTGCAAAACTGACAACCGGCGTGAAGCGGTTCGCGCTGCCCGAGGAATTCAACCACATCACCATTCTGAAGGCCGTGATCGCTCGCCGTGATGACTCGAAGCGACAGGCATTGGAGTCCCTGATCGGCGAACGCATGAACCGCCATCAGTATCCGCAGGTTGCCGAGCTGCTGCGTGAGATGCTGAAGCTGGCGAGTCCCGGCGATGACAGAAAGGCCGTTCAGGCTCGCATTGATCAGATCGTCAGAAACTGGCTGCAGATTGAAAGTACATCGGTGCAGCCGGCGGGCAAAGGGGCAACACTGGATATCCGTTATCGCAACGGCAGTAAGGCCACATTTGAGGCTCGTCCAATCAGGATCGACGAACTGCTCGCAGACGTCCGTAAATACATCGAAAGCAAACCCGAGCAACTGGACGGCGCAAAACTGCAGATCGACAACATCGGCTGGTCGCTGATCCGGAATG
>JANNGQ010000752.1:0-2133 GCA_031403975.1 Planctomycetota bacterium | reverse complement strand
GTGGTCTGTGCTTCGAGCGGCGTTTTTTCGGGACGTGGGCTCAGCCCCAGCATGTCAAAGAGCTGTTCGCGCAGCTTTGGTTTCGCGTCTTCCCATTCCGCAATTGTCGCAAACCGAGTCAGCTCGTTCTGCTGTTCAAGCGTGCTGACTTCGGCCTCGAAGTACGCCGCAAGTTCCGGATTGTCCTTCAGCGTCCGATCCTGAGCCGATACCGACATTTCGGTCACCACCACAACGAGAGCGCAAGACACGAGAACATTTCTGGTCGTTTTCATCTGCATCCCCGGTAAGGCATTCAACGAAAGTACGACATGACATGTGCCTCACTCCTGTGACTGTCGTTGAGTTGCACTCGAGACGCAACCGAATGACACATCCGGACACTTCCGAGAATACAGTCGCGAATTTCGGAGATGGACATCAGCGTGGCGGCGTTTTCAGTCCCGACAGGGACGGCAGGTTGTGGCCAGTGGCGCGAGAGACTGGTTTCAGAGCGTTGAATTTCGAGAGCCGCAAAGGGCAACGCCGTGAAGGATTCTTGAGGAGCAGAATCGCAGGAAACCCCCTCATCCGGCCTGTCGGCCACCTTCTCCCCCGACCCGGGGGAGAAGGGACTTCGTTGCTCAGCCCTGCAGCCCAGGGTAGCTTTACAGACTTTGACGCTGCAAGGGGATGCTCGTGACGGCGATGATTCGGATTTACCGAAGCAGCGATCTTGACGAACTGCGACTCATGACGATTGAAGGATTCGACGGCATCGCTATCGATCAGAACATCGAGAATGCTTTCGGCGTGATGCAGGAGCGCGACTGGAAATGGCGCAAGGCGCGCCATGTGGACGAAGACGTTGCAGCCAACCCCGCGGGGATCTTCGTTGCCGACGACGGCGAGGGACGAGTTCTCGGCTATATCTCGACACGGTTGGATCGCGAAGCAGGCAAGGGCCGTATCCCGAACCTCGTCGTTGATGCCACTGCACGGGGACAAGGTATCGGCCGGCAGCTCATCGAACATGCACTCGATTACTTTCGCCGCGAAGGAATGTCATTCGTCATGATTGAGACCATGGTCAATAACCCTGTGGGTCAGCATCTCTATCCGTCCTGCGGTTTCGTCGAAACCGGACGGCAGATTCACTATGCAATGAAGCTCTGACGAACGTGCGGGACACTGAGTACGCCCCCATCCCCAACGCCGTCCGGATCGGCCATCGTTTATTGCTTAGTCAGCGGAATGGCGATAGCCACCGGTGTCTGTTCGTGACAAAGCCGCAAAAAACCGGCGGCTAGCGCCGTGCCGCTGACAGTTGATCTAACGATCTGTATTTGCGCAGGACTGGAAAGAATCCGGCATGACGGCGGATGCCGGGTCTGAAAATCGCTCAAAGTCCTTCGAGCCGCGACTCGGCGTCACCGAACTCAGGCAGTTTCACGCTCATTCGATCCATCAGTGACAGATAAAGGCTGCAGAGTTTTCGATGCTCGTCACCTTTGTCGAGGTAGTCGAGGACTCGACCGGTTTCCAGAGTCCCGCCGAGTCCGCCGGCGAGCAGCAGAGGCACTTTGGACGAATCGTGCTTGCTGCCGGACCACATATTGGAAATGAACATCAGGCAGGAGTTGTCCAGCACCGTGCCGTCCCCTTCCGGCATCGAATCCAGCCGAGTTGCCAGATAGGCCAGTTGACTGACGTAATACCGGGAGACGCGTTCGTAGTCATCCGATAAATCATCATGTGATGCAGGATGATGAGCCGTCCGGACATCAAGGAACGGATAGAACAGCCCGGACAGGTCTCGACAAAACAGCAGCGTCGCGACGCGCGTCTTGTCGGTCTGAAACGCAATGGCCATGATATCGCCCATCAGGCGCATGTGGTCACGAACGTCTTCGGGAAGTCCGTTGTCCGGTCTCTTCATCATCTGGACCGGCTGCCCGCGGCGCTGAGCATTCTCATCGGCCTGCGATTTGTCCTGACGAGTCCGCTCGATTCGCTTTTCGACCTCGCGCACGCTGGCCAGATACTCATCGAGCTTCACCTGATCGCTCCGACTCACTTGCCGGCTCAAGCCCGCCGCCTCGTCCCGCACGCGGTCGAGCACGCTCTTGTTGCGACGGCTGCCGCGGTTGTCGA
>JANNGQ010000751.1:0-3133 GCA_031403975.1 Planctomycetota bacterium | reverse complement strand
GCCTCGACTCCGCGCCTGCTGCGCAGCCGCTACGCTCGGCATGACCGGAAGTGCGCCCCGGCTTGGCCACCTCGGGCCGGCCGATCCGGCCGGTGGCGGTGGCCTGGTAGAACTGCACGGTGACGCGGACCGGGAAGCGCGGGTCGCGCTCCACCGTGAGGCCGGCCAGCTCGGTGTACGGGCGAAATCCTTGCCCACTGGTTTGATACGCATCTCGCCGGGAAATGATCCTCAGCGGACGCAAGAGCTCGAAGCGGATGTTGAGGATTCATTCTGCCGGCCAATCACCATCCTGAAACTCTCCCGGCACAAGTTCATCCGGTCTGACCACGATGTGGCGGACTCTTTGACGTTTCCAGGTATAGGTGATATGCACCATTCCGTCCGTCGCCTGAATGACCGCCGGGTAGGAGAATTCGGCTTTGGCCTCACGATCCAGCGTGAGCGCCGGTTGCCAGAGTATTCCATCCGTGCTGATCGCGACATTGATCATCTCACGGCCTCGCGGCGATCCTTTGCCGCGGAACGTATGGTTGTAAACAAGCAAGTGGCGGCCATCATTCAGAGTCACCGCATCAATGCCGCTGTTGGGATTCGGAAGACCGATCGGAGTCAACTCGGACCAGGTCCGGCCGCCATCGGCTGATGATGTCGACAGGATCTGCCCGTCGCCGTTCTGATTGCGGCAAAGTGCCTGAATTCTGCCGTCAACATGTCTCAACAGAGTTGGCTGAATGGCCCCGACGGTGCGGCCATCGTGGATGGCCAGAGTCCGTTGCCACGTCCGTCCCTGATCAGCCGTGCGTTCGAAATGAACTCGCCAGCCGTCGGATTCGGTACTGCTGCCGCACAACAGCGTGCCGTCCTTGAGCAGGATCGGCTTATTGCGAACCGGGCCGTCAATGTGTTCCGGAAGTCGCTTCGGTTCCGACCATGTGGCACCGTGGTCTTCTGATCGCGCCATCATGCCCCACCAGGTGTCGGGACTCGGACCGCATTTCCAGAACAGCAGCAGCGGACCATCGGGGTACTGGAACAGTACGGGATTCCATGTCGGATGCCGGTGCAGTGTGCCGCCCGGCAGTGAGTACTGAACTCCAACGGCGACTTCGACGGATTCAGTCCAGTGTCCGGAAACTCGACGACTCACCCAGATGCCGACATCCGGGTGTCGTTCTTCGGTCCCGCCAAACCACGCAGCGATCAGGCCGGATGGCGTCTCTTCAATTGTCGAGGCATGGCATTCGGGATACGGGGCTTTGTCGTAAATGAATTCCCGATGCACGATTCCGGGTTGATCAGCGCGTGCGGTCCCCGGGTTCACCGGGCAGATGACAGCAGCCAGCACGGCGGACCGAATAACAAATTGAGATCTCACCGCAAGTCGCTTCAATTTCATGTCCTTGAACAAGAGTGCACTTTTTCACGGCGGGAATAATCGACAGAGTAGCGGAAGGGAACCCGGATCGACGCCCCGCCGGACTTTTCTGTCCCAGGTTCCACAGCTTTTTCTCGGCGGTATCCAGAGAACAACAGGCTGTCCCTGAGTTTGTGAATGCCGCGTTCTACACACGAATGAACCAACGTCGCCATTCCAGGAACCGACAGCACAGATAGACAGTCAGGGTGAGACAGCCAAAGCCGAGCAGGGCCTGTGCGGCCGAGGATGTCTCTTCCGGGAAATACGGTGCGATGTATCCGCTGGCAATGTCGTGCAGAATGTACGCGGCCAGCGAGTTTGTTCCGAGCGTACGGAACATTCCGAGCCGCCAGCCTTTGCGGTCGCAGCCCCACAGAAATCCGGCGTAAATCAGCAGCGAAAGTCCGGCCGCAAACGTCGGATACGACAGGTTACCGCTGCGCTGGCTCATCATCCAGTAGTTCCACTTGCGGTGATCGCTGTCTGGTGGCGGAACGAACGGCGGCTCTACGATTGTTCCATCCCAGGAACTCAGTCGGCTGATCGCCGGAAACACGGGATCAGGAGCAAGCTGCTTCGCTTTTTGTTGTTCCACTTGATCGCCCGGTACGTTGTAGGCTGTTGTCGGGAGCGACAGCATCCAGCCGAGCAGCATGATCAGGACACCTGCCATAACAATGCGCCGGACAGCGGCGACTCCGAATGCTCGTACGGCGTCACATGTCAGAGTACCGCACAGGGCCGGGATGGCCCACGTCAGAAAACCGAGCGGTCCGCCGTCGATACCTTTCGGGTCGGAATTGACCCACACGAAGTTGAACCAGTACGACAGAAAAACATGCAGCAATCCGGAGCCCACCGCAAACCAGATTCGGATCCTGGCCGGCGATGTGATCACCGGCAGAATCCACAGCGAAGTCGCAGCGATATGCAGCAGTGTCTGAAACCAATTCCGTTTGCAAAGCTGGTACAGGACCGCACCCGTATCCTGGTTGCGGAATCGATCGAGGATGCTCTCCCGGTCGTCGAACGAATACCACGCGACCGCAATGAGCGCGAGTCCGAGAATTCTGCGGATCGCACGCGCCCAGGGCATCCGACCTCCGGATTCAAGTCGCCGACCGAGACTCAGCCGCATCGCAAATCCGGCGGCAAACAGAAACTGCGGCATGATCGTATCGGCGTAACTGCAGTAGTCGTTCGAATGTCTGAGGAGCTTCGGGCAAACGGCAAAGCCGCCGATGAAATTCACCAGCAGCATGCCCAACATCGTGTATCCGCGAAACTGATCGAGCGACGTCAGTCGGGGCGCTGGCGCAGAAGATTCAGGGAGAGATTCGCTCTTCACGGAATTCATGCGCTGTGCCCGGCTGTTTGACTGTTCGACGACTGTCGGACTGATCGTAGGGCACGCTTCAGCCTGCCGACGCCTTCCCGATCGTTTTGTTTTCTCGAAGAAACTGGCAGGCTGAAGCCTACACTGCGAAGACTGGCAGGCTGAAGCCTACCCTACGAAGGCGGAACCGGAGAAGGCAAATCCTGTGATCACTTCGCGCGCACGAGCGCCTCATCGAAATAGTTCACTCCCATTCCCGCGTCGATCACAATCCCCTGGGCGTTGATGCCCGACGAACGCGGACTCAGCAGAAAGGCCACGGCGGATGCGACTTCCTCAGTCTGCACAGCCTGCTTACGGAGCGTGGCTTTTTCGGC
>JANNGQ010000750.1:0-2398 GCA_031403975.1 Planctomycetota bacterium | reverse complement strand
AGCCAGGATACTGCGCCTGCCATCCAGCCGGATTTTGACATCTTTAACGTGGACATGGAAAATCCGCTCGGAAAATTCATCCAGGAAGGCCAGTGGATCGACAAACTGGTGGACAAGGTGGCTGGGGTCAAAGTTAATCCCGAAGCTGGGGTGGTAATTCACGGCTGCCAGGGCGCGTTGCATCGTGAAAATGTCATAGGCGATTTCGGTCGGATGCACTTCCAGGGCAAACTTGACTCCGCAGTCCTGAAACACGTCGAGGATCGGATTCCAGCGTTCGGCCAGTAGCTGAAATCCCGCGTCGTACATGGACTTTGGAGTCGGCGGGAAGTCGTAAATCAAGTGCCAGACACTGGAGCCTGTAAAACCATTGACGATGCTGACGCCCAGCTTCTGAGCCGCCCGAGCGGTATTTTTCATTTCTTCGATGGCCCGAGCCGTGACGCCCGCGGGATCACCGTTGCCCCAGACGTATGGCGGAAGAATCGACTTGTGCCGCGCGTCGATGTTGTCCAGCACGGCCTGACCGACGAGATGATTGGAAATGGCAAACAGCTTCAGGTCGTGCTTTTCGAGAAGCTCACGTTTGCGGGCACAATAGGAATCATCGGACAACGCCTTATCCACTTCAAAGTGATCGCCCCAGCAGGCCAGTTCCAGGCCGTCGTAACCGAAGTCACGCGCTTTTCTGCACAGCGTTTCCAGCGACAGATCGGCCCACTGGCCTGTGAATAGAGTAACCGGGCGTCCCATCGAAGTGCTCCAGATCGGCAATTGAGAATTGTGTTGAAACAGCAGTCCTGAACTTTGGCAGCGTCCGAAAAACTGGGAAAAACCCTGTTGTCGGTGAGATCCTTGCGCGTGTTTCCACACGGCCGTTCCGGGGCAACACGCTAAAGTGCTGCGGAAGTGAAGTCAAACGCATCGCCCGTGGATGTCCGGAATTCATGGGCTCAGTCGCACCAGCGCTTCTGCAGATCTCCAAACGCATCAATCCGCCGGTCCCGGAAGAAAGGCCAGTGAGTCCGTGCGGTGTTGATGAGCGCAAGATCACAAGTGACGATCACACTGGCTTCGCCGTCATGCGTGGCCTGGACCCGGACATTCCCGTACGGATCTGCGACAAAGCTGCCGCCCCAGAACAGGATTTCGCCTTCAGCACCGACGCGGTTCGCAGCTCCCACAAACAGCCCGTTCGCAATCGCGTGACTTCGCATCATGGTCTGCCAGGCAGCATACTGACTTGCTCCGTAAACCTCCCGTTCGCCCGGAATCCAGCCAATTGCTGTCGGATAGAACAGCAACTCCGCTCCCTGCATTGCCGTCAATCGCGCGGCCTCCGGAAACCATTGGTCCCAACAGATACAGACACCGACTTTGGCGTATCTGGTGGGGAATGCCCTGAACCCGAGATCTCCCGGGGTGAAATAGAATTTCTCGTAATACAGCGGGTCATCAGGAATGTGCATTTTCCGGTAAAGCCCGGCGATCGAACCATCCGCATCCAGAACGACGGCTGAGTTGTGATACAGCCCGTGAGTCCGTTTTTCGAACAACGGCACAACGATCACAACATTCAGCTCCCCGGCAATCTTCTGGAGTGCCATTGTGGTCGGCCCGGGAATTGTTTCCGCCAGCTCAAACCGGGAATGATCTTCGGTCTGGCACGGATACTGTGTGTTGAAGACTTCCTGAAGGCAGATCACCTGAGCGCCGTCGTCAGCAGCCTCACGAATCCGGATGACCGAGCGATCCAGATTCCGCTGAGGATCATCTCCGCAGGTCATCTGAATCACAGCGACGCGAACTTCGGACTTTCGGGACATGGCGTATTTGCGTTCCGGAACGAGGGATTTCGGAGTTGAATCGTCGTAACCGTGCTTCGTCTGCGGCGGTGGTCAGTCCTGCGGCGGATCCCGACGTTCAGCCTGCTTGCCCCCCGATGCGCCGGCCTGGCCCGGCTGAAATCGGCTGGTGCCCCCGAACCCGAATGTGGCAAAGTTGAATAGTCCTTCGCGCTTTTTTTCGAACTCGATGCATCTGGCGAACAGCTTTTCCTCAGCCGAATGCGCACCCGTTGTCTGAGCCAGAAACTGAAGTCGTCTTCGTGCATCTCCCGAAGACATTGTCATCAGAGAATGCTGCTCCTTGCTGTCCAGCGACGCAAATGCATCCTTGATCTGACGGTCGGTAACCGGGTACTGCCGACGCAGATCCTCGCCCATCGCCGTGGTGGCTCTGCCAAAAACCGCCAACAGGGTTCTCAGCGAGCCGCGCTGGCCGAGCGGATCGATGCCACGCAGCGACTCGAGGTCGTCGAGATCGAACTGCTCGCCGAGCACCGAGCCGAGCTCGAGCACTTGCCGTTCGTTGGCGTCGAGCCGGCCGAGCCAGCCAG
>JANNGQ010000749.1:0-1508 GCA_031403975.1 Planctomycetota bacterium | reverse complement strand
CATGAAAACCGAATGTTCGCGATTACAGGAAGTTCGGGACGGGGTGGCTCAATGGAAGAAGTGGGGGCCGTATCTCAGTGAGCGGCAGTGGGGTACCGTTCGTGAAGACTACAGCGACGATGGAAATGCGTGGGATTATTTCAGCCATGATCAGGCCCGGTCGCGGGCGTATCGCTGGGGCGAGGATGGACTGGCGGGAATCTCCGATGACCGGCAACGGCTGTGTTTCGCCCTTGCTCTGTGGAATGGCCGGGACGCGATCATCAAGGAGCGGCTGTTCGGATTGACGAACAGCGAAGGCAACCACGGCGAGGACGTCAAGGAGTATTACTTCTACCTCGATTCGACACCGACGCACTCGTACATGAAGTATCTGTACAAGTACCCGCAGGCGGCATTTCCGTACGACAATCTCGTGGCGACGAATCGCCAGCGCGGGAAAGCCGAGATGGAATACGAGCTGCTCGATACGGGAGTGTTCAGCGGCGACCGTTACTTCGATGTGTTCGTGGAATACGCCAAGGCCGCGCCGGAAGATATCCTGATCGAACTGACGATCGTCAATCGCGGACCGGCAGCCGCCACGCTGCATGTGCTGCCGACGTTGTGGTTCCGCAACACCTGGTCGTGGGGCGGAAACGAAGAGCGGCCGTCGCTGGAACGTGCAGCGCAGACGGATTCGCTGGCGGTGGTGGCGACAAACGATCCGAAACTCGGGCAGCGATACCTCTATTGTGATGGTGCACCCAAACTCCTGTTTACGGAGAACGAAACGAATACTGAGCGACTGTTCGGCGTTCCCAACGCAACGTCGTTTGTCAAAGACGGAATTAACAACAGTGTCGTGCATGGGCAGTCGGAAGCGGTGAATCCCGGTAACACCGGAACAAAAGTCGCCGCTCAACATGTCATCAATGTCGGCCCCGGCGAATCGCACACGCTGCGGCTGAGGCTCAGCGATTTGCAGCCGAGCGCGATGACGTTAGCACCAAAGGGTGCGCCATTCGGTCGAGCCTTCAATGACGTGATGCGGGCGAAGCGGCGCGAAGCAGATGAGTTTTACGCGACGCTCACGCCGACGTCGCTCAGCGAAGATGAAAGCCGAGTGCTGCGGCAGGCGCTTGCCGGAATGATGTGGTCGAAGCAGTTCTATTTCTTTGACATCAACAAATGGCTCGATGAGCGCGGCTGTGATCCATTCAGGCCGGGCTGCAAGGCCGCTCCGCGCAACGGCGGCTGGCACCATATGTACAACGCCGACGTGATCTCTATGCCGGACAAGTGGGAGTATCCGTGGTACGCGGCGTGGGATCTGGCGTTTCATGTGCTCGCCCTGACGATGGTCGATCCGGACTTCGGCAAGCAGCAGCTCGACTTAATGCTCCGCGAACACTACATGCACCCGAACGGGCAGATTCCGGCGTACGAATGGAACTTCGGTGACGTCAATCCGCCCGTTCATGCCTGGGCCACGATTTTCACTCATCGTCTGGAAAAGGCCCGCACCG
>JANNGQ010000748.1:0-2631 GCA_031403975.1 Planctomycetota bacterium | reverse complement strand
TGAAGTTGCGCGTTTCATCAGGGCTGGAAGCCCGGCACATCGTCTGCCGGTGGCGTGAGCCACCGGAATATGGAAAACACAGCGATTAAGGCCTGAATGGCCGACACAAGCGCCAGTGTGCCGACCCGTCAGGCCGTTGGGTTTTTGTTTATCGGATACCGGTGGCTTACGCCACCGGCATGGGATATATCGGCCCTCCGGGCCTGAAATGCGCAACATCAAAACTGGCGCTTCAGGCTTCAATTCCCACGCCTCCCGTGCAACAGCGATCGTATCACAGCCGGAGCGGCAGACAGATTGCTATTTGTCAGGCACGACCTCAAGAATCTGCACAGCGTCCGCGATCACGTGACCGTCGGTGCCGGCAGTCGACACAGCGATTGTGACAGTTTCGTCCTGATGAAGATTCAACCGGCACAATGGCTGGAAGAGTCGGTCGATCTCGGGCGTTTTCTGCTGGTTGACGACGGCCATCACCCGGTCGTTTTCGGTCCTTACCAGGATCGGCACGTTTGTCGCTCGATTAGGATTTGCGGAATAGCTGAGCCGAATGTCAAAGATTCCACTGGAGGGAACTTTCACAGTCCAGAGGGCGCTCTTTTCACCTTTCTCCATATTTCCATCATGGAGATAGTGTGTGCCGACAAAGCCGCTGGCGGAACTGCTTTGAGTCCAGACTCCCGTGACCTTTGCGTCGGCATCATCGAGCACGATCCCGGGCAGACTTGCTTTCGACAGAATCTCCTTTTTCTGCACCGCAGCCGGCAGGTCCAGAACCTGACCGTCTGCCAGCATTCGCTCGCGCAATGGACCGTACGGCAAGTCCTGCAGCGGAAGTCCGGCCTCAATCGCCTGTACCGAGGCCGTTGCAGCACTTTGCCCGAGGATCATGAACACAGGTTCCATGCGGATGGAACCGTAGGCAATATGTGACGATGAGAGGCACACCGGGACCGACAGATTTACAGCATTTCCCCTGGCCGGGATGATTGATCGGTAGCTGATCAGATAGGGTCCGCCAGGCGATACCTGCACATCGCCTTCATTCTGGACAAAGCCTTCCTCTGTCACAAATCGCCGGACATTGTGCGAGTCCATGTTGTAGCTCCCCAGCCCCACGGAATCTGCTGCGACTCGGATTCGCCGACAATCCAGTTCCGACACTACATAGTCACTGACCATCCGCCGGGCTTCGCGAATGTAGAGCTGATGCGGCCAGTGGCCATTGTCGACGAACTCGTCAGCAGGCAGACCCCACTGTGCCATTTCTGTGCGGATCGATTCCGGCACTCTCTGATGATTTGCCAGCGTCCACATCAGGCCCTTCTGATAGTCCTCATGGTCGCGGATGATCGCCTCGCGTTCGGGATAATCGGCTTCCGGATATCTGTAATTGGCACCGAGAAAATCGGTCGACACGGCGCAGTTGTTGTTCGTGTCTGTTTTGCGATTCGGCATCATGTCGGGCTTCATCGGAAACCGCAGATCGCCTGCCTCAAAGTTACGCAACAGCAGTTCATAACGTCTTTCGTCGTAATTGTCCGGTTTGGAAAACGGAACGCGGTTGTCCGGAGAATTGCTCATGCACATGCGAAAGCAATACGCCTGAATCCTCTGGTCGCCGGCTCCCTCTTCACCGGCTCCGGTGGATTCGATGCCCGGCAGCAGACCGCTCGCTGATTCTCCGGGCCGGACATAGGGATCGACGCTCTTCAGAAAGCGATGACTGTGAGTATTCGCTTTGACCTGGTTTCCGTTCAGGGTTTCTGCATACACAGAGTTCGCTTCCCGCCCGACCGTGAAATGAACGTCAGCCGCGGCCATCAGGTCACCTTCGTAGGTCGCGTCTATAAACTGCCGCCCGGTAAACCGACGCCCTGATTCCATCCGGACTGAATCAATGCGGTCACCGGTCATCGCAACACCGGATTCCCGGTCGAGCCGTTCCTGCATCACAATCGTGACGCCTGTTTCAGCCAGCATCCCGAGAAATGTTGCCTC
Organism: Planctomycetota bacterium; assembly: GCA_031403975.1. Classification (GTDB taxonomy): domain Bacteria; phylum Planctomycetota; class Planctomycetia; order Planctomycetales; family Planctomycetaceae; genus SXXK01. Next base: position 630 of record JANNGQ010000748.1, on the reverse strand, counting down.
CGCAACTTTCGGTTCGAACGTCCACATTGCATCGTCAGCGGGTTTGTAGCGATCGAAGTCTTCAGATTTCTCCCGGGTCCAGGCAGACGGATCGTCGTAATGCTGCCGGATCCGCTGGTAGAACTCCCGGGAAATCCCGCCGATGACTCGCTTGTCGCCGCTGTCCGTGAAGCCAAGCCCTCCGGACGTCAGCCCGCCGAGATGTATTCTCGGTTCGATCAGCACGACCGTTTTTCCCATCCTGGCAACTTGAATTGCAGCCGCCACACCGGCCGATGTGCCGCCGTAAATAACAACATCCGCGCTGGTGTGATCCGAAGTTGCCGGAAGCTGTGGAGAAGCCGGGGGTGAAGTGTTCGTCGCGATTGCGAGCATCAGCAGAAATCGATGGACGAAATGCCGCATTTGGCTGGCTCCAGGACTGTTCGACAGATCGGGATTGCCGAAGGTTAACGAGACGGCGAAGGCGTGTCACTCGCGCGAGAACGTCGTTTCGGAACTTCTGCTGCCTCGTTCCGCCACGCACGCGATGCTGCTGCACCAACCACCATTGCGGATCACGGGTAAGCGCCGGCGCACAAGCGTTCTCTCTGTTTCGACTGTCCCACATTCGACCCCAACGGCCTCGTG
>JANNGQ010000747.1:0-4785 GCA_031403975.1 Planctomycetota bacterium | reverse complement strand
TCCGACGGCCAGGTCTGGCACCCCATCGTTGTCCAAATCGCCATAGGAATTGTCGGCAGCGATGTCCTTGTCGGGACCGAAATCGACGTTGACCTTCGCAGGTGGCAGCCGGCCGACGAAGAGATCGTCCAGCTTTTGAGGTACTGATGTGTGGCGACTTACATCGTACGGCGAGGCGTTGGTTTTTAATTTGTCTTAGGCCCGGAGGGCTGGCACAACCTCAGACGGTGGCGCAGCCACCGGAATTGTTCAGGAAGATCTCCAGGCCTGAAAGGCCGACACAAGCCTTCGCAAACCAACGGAACTTGCAAGAACGACGATGTGTCGGCCCTTCAGGCCTTCAGGAACCATTGAGCGACATACCGGGGCCTCGCGGCCCCGGCAGAGGATGTGTCAGCCCTGCGGGCCTGTCTGGACGTGAAAATACTTCAGTGTTATTGAATCAACGAGGCAGGCTGAAAGCCTGCCCCGCGATAAAACCGACAGTCTCCAAGTCCGGCGGCGCGCCGATGAACGGCTGAACTTGCAGCGCGTTCCATCAGTTCTTCGTCTTAGGTTTCTCGGCGGACTTGGTGTTGCCGGGAGTTGCGGGCTGATCAGCACTGGCGTCGGGACGGCGAGTGTCTTCCAGTTTCTTGCCCTGGATCAGAGCATCGACTGCGATGTCGAGATTGGCGGTGGTGATGCCGCCCTCCACGGTTCCGTCCTTGTTAACGATGAACATCGTAGGAACTGAGACGATTCCATAGCCGTAATCGCCCGGCTGATGGCCTTCATCCTTTGGCGCTTCTCGAAGATTCTGCCACGTGATGCCCTGCTGTTTCAGATACGGTCCGACCGCGGTGAGTTCCGGGTCGAGGTTGATTCCCAGGATCTCGAAGCCACTCTTCTGATGTTTTGCATACACGGCTTTAATAGCAGCGAGGTCATCGGTAAACGGCTGCGCGTAGGATGCCCAGAAGACCACCAGCACGACTTTGCCCTGGTATTGGGCGGACGACAGGTTCTGACCCTGCAGCGTTTTTCCGGCCAGAGTCAGTTTGTTGCCGGTCAGCGTCAGTCGGCGCAGGGCACCCTGAGCCTTCACACCGCCTTCCGTACGGGGATAATCCTTTGCGAGCTGTTCATACCAGGCTTTGGCGTCGTCGATGCGTCCCATCAGTTCATAGCTGATGGCAAGCTGCACGACCGCATCGGGAGCATCTTCCGAATTCGGCCATTGCTTCGCGAACGCTTCAAGCTGTTCGAACCACCACTTCTGAGTGGCTTCCCGTGCCTTTCGGCCTTCAGCCTCGTCTTTGGCTTTGTCGTCATTCTTCAGGCGGACGGCATATTCTGCCATCAGTCGACGATAGTAAACATATCCGAGCAGTGCCTGATTGCTCTTCGCGGCATCCTGCAGTGCGAGCAGGCGGGGCAGTCCTTCGGGATACAGTCCGGACTGAGTTGCTGTCGACAAACTGTCCGTGAACTGCTGAATCCACTGCTGACGTTCTTCATCATTACGAGCCACTGCGATCAGCTTCTCGCTGACGTTGGCACGAGCCACGTTATAATCTGCGAACGTCCTGGGCAGGGCGTCAGGCTTCGGACTCGCTTCATCGATCTTCTGCAGATCCGCCAGCATCTTCTGCATCTCAGCCGACATCTCGCCGGTATTATCGCCGCCGGCGCTGCTTCCGGTTGATGTCGGCTGCATCAGAATTCCGCCGACCGTCATTGTCGTCTCGCCGGACGCATCCATCGGAGTGGGCACGGTCACTAGTTTCCAGACGGCAGCGACCTGCACCATTTCGCCGATCGAAATCAGATCCAGTTTTTCGCCGTTCTGAACGTAGGCCATTGCGTTCTCATACACCGTCAGGTCGGCGTTGGAGCCAATGGATTCGCCCAGGACCAGGCCGGGAATCGGGGGGTCGAATCGCATCCATATGGTTTTCTTGTTCAGTACCTTTGTGTTGGCGAGGGCCGCCTGGACCTTCTTTGACAGGTCACCGACAGATTCCTTCAGCTGTTTCGCCACGCCTGCGGGGACGTTCAGTGTCTGGATGTCGCTTTCGTTCAGCATGACCGTGCTGAGTGTCTGCACGTCGCCTTCGATAATGGCTTTGACAGCAACCCCGGCAGCTTCCTGAGCAGACAGAATTTTCCAGCTGTCAATTTTGCCATCTTCGTTTTGATCAATGCCCCAGCGGGTCCCGCCCCAGTTCATCCAGCGATGCTGATCCGGGCGAGTATTCTTCTTCGACTTGTAGTCTCCGTTGGTGTCGATGTCCCGATAGACTTCCAGACCCAGATGGTAGTACCGAAACATGTCCGGGGCTCCGTCGCCGTTGGAGTCTGTGAAGCGGCGGAGCACTTCATTCGCGGGGCCGGTGACGACGTAGCTGCCTTTTTCAAGCGTCACCTGGCATTTGGCGAATTCGTCCGCTTTCGGCGTGTCAAATTCGACGTCCTTCTGAAGCGGCACATACCCCTTCAGCAGTGCTTCGGCGGTGGGCTTCTGAGCCTGACCTTCCGCGGTGTCAGGGGACCACAATCCGCAGACCAGACCTGCGAGTACGGCGACGACCGTATGAATTCCCTGACGCATCCCTGCAACTCCATCGACAAAGAAGACTTCAGGCCCTGAGAAATGGCTCCAACCGACTCTCAGCGGCAACATTTGCCGAAGTTTAAGCAAAACCTCGAAATCAAGTCATCCCCTGTTTTGCCATGCGCCAGAAACAAAGCGGATGTCATGAGACGTCAGCGCCTCGTCATAAGAACGTCTTCTCCTTGCTGGAATCGTGAGACTTCAGGGATTCCGGACTCTCACGAGTCGGGTGACCCAGCAATCAAATGCCGGCGGACTGCTGGGCAGTCGTCGCCCCTGCCGGCAACGCCGTGAAGGATTTTTGTTAGCATTTCCTGCGGTTTGGCGCAACGTAGGATGAAACTATGAGAGAGGAGATCGCGCCCTTCGCGGAGATCTTTGGACGTGGTAAATATGAGGTGCTGGAGACGCGGAGAATTGCGTGTTCGGACACCGCCGGCAGCCGCTCCGTCGGCTGGAACTCTCTTTCAAGGAGGTGAAACGCAGAAATCCCGCCGACGGAGCGGCGGGACAACAGTAGGATGGGCCCATCTGGCCCATCTGGCCCGTCCTGACGGCCCTGGTGTCCAGAGTGATTAAGAAACAATCGGTCGACCAGGAATTGACACGGCTCAGCGTTCTTCGTCGGTGTCGGGCAGATCCGGTTCAAATTGATCAAGGATTCTCTGAAAGCGCTCTGCAAGCTGTGGTGGCAGGTGATCCAGACAACTTGCATCAATCAGTCCCGCGCGCAGCAGGTCATCAGGATGCGTCTGATCTTTCAGTCGATACGACGTGAGCTTCATGCGGACCAGGGCCTCCCATGCCAGCACCGGGTATCCGTTGCCCGGGATCGATTCATGCATGGCTGCGGTCGGTGCCAGATCAGTCGGTCGGACTTTCTCGTCAGCAAACAGCACGTGGACCGCATCCTGAAATCTGCTCTGGGGGCCATCGAGAAATGCGTCGATTCCACGAAGCCGTCGAAGACCCGCTGATTCCCGGCGCGCCGAGACCACCATCTCCCCCTGCCAGGGGGAGATGGGACAGTGCGGCGAATTACTTCGCCGCAGATCCGCAGTCTGCGGTGAACCGCTGTGACATTCCGCGGCGTTCGAGTTCTGCGTTGAGTACGCTGTGGTAATACGCCAGGCGGATGCTGCCGTCATCCAGTGTTCCGCCGAACGACCGCTTCTCGTCGAGATAAATCAGCGGTACCGGAAACTCGCGGATCCGCCATTCCAGATTGACAGCCTGAACCCAAAGCTGCAGCGGCATCGCATAACCCAAAACCGTGATATCCAGACCCGCCAGCGCAGGAACTCTGTACGCTTTGAAGCCGCAGAAGGCGTCAGTGATGGAAAGTCCCAGCTGTTCATTCAGGCAGGCTGTGATCCGGGCGTTGATCTGTTGACGTTCGACCGGAGGAATGCTGTCGCCGTCGAAGGCCTTCAGGTAGCGGGAACCGGAAATCATATCCGCGGGAGTCGCGTCATCATCGATCAACATGGCGATCTCGCGCACCAGTGCTGGCTGATGCTGTCCGTCGCAGTCCATCGTCACTAATACGTCAAAATCGTTGCGGAGCGCGAAATCAAAGGCTGTTCGGAGCGCCGCGCCGTAGCCGAGATTCGGCGAATGGCGCACGAGCTGAACCGACGAAAACTGAGCCAGCACGTCGGCCGTGCCGTCGACAGATCCATCGTCGACGACCAGAACGTCGTCCACATGGCTGAGCAATTCCGACAATACGCCGGCGACATGAGTGACTTCGTTATAGACCGGCAGGGCAGTGAGAATTCGCTGGCTCATGCGAAATATCCTAAGCTTGACCATTCTGATGTCAACGCGGCCCGCCGGAAACGAGTGAATTACCCGCATTCCGTCGGTTCGTGGGGCAGGCTTCCGGCATGCCTTTTCAACTTGAAGTCACGGCAGGCGCTGGAAGCCTGCCCCACGGGACAGTCCCGCGTTGTCAGGATTTGTTTCTCCCTGTTCGGTTGAGCCTTCCTGCCGTCACTCTAGAATGACGTGCGAAAGCCAAACGCCGAAGTTCGTTTGTTCCGCTTCCTGTTGTTCAGAACTCAGTAGATTCACGGAGACACTGCTCATGCCCTACACACTGCCCGCCCTGCCCTACGCATACAACGCTCTTGAACCGCACCTTGATGCGCGCACGATGGAGATCCACCACACCAAACACCACCAGG
>JANNGQ010000746.1:0-8600 GCA_031403975.1 Planctomycetota bacterium | reverse complement strand
CAAGTTGCCTCCTTTCCTTCCCGACGTCCCGGAAGTGCGCGAAGACCTCGCCGACTACTTCGGAGAAGTGCAGGCGTTCGACGCGGCATTCGGCGTGTTGCTTAATCGGCTCGAAGAGATTGGGGAACTTGACAATACGCTGGTTGTCGTCAGCGGCGACCATGGTGCACCCGGTTTTCCGCACGGCAAATGCAACTTGTACGACTTCGGGTCCAGCGTCTCTCTGGCAATGCGATGGGGCGGCGCGCAGGGCGGCCGTGTTGTCGATGATCTCGTCAGCCTGACCGATCTCGCACCGACGTTTCTGGAACTTGGAGGCGTCAATGTTCCGGAGCAAATGACGGGACGCAGCCTCGTCGAACTGCTGAAGTCACAGAAGTCGGGCCAAATAGATCCGCAGCGCACGGCTGTCTTCATCGGTCGGGAGCGGCACGTTGAGAACGCACGTGCCGATTTCATGCCTTATCCGCAGCGGGCGATTCGAACGCACGACTTTCTCTACATCCTTAACTTCAGGCCGGATCGCTGGCCGCTCGGTGATCCGTATCGGCTCGATGGCGACAATCCACCGACTGCCGAGGAATTAACGGAGGAGACTCGTGTCTCACTGCCGGATGAAGATGCGGGACCGACGAAAGCGTGGCTGGTGAGCGTGCGAAATGATCCGCAGTGGAAGTCGCATTTTGACTGGGTCTACGGCAAGCGTCCTCGCGAGGAACTGTACGATCTGAAGGCCGATCCGCAGCAAACGAAGAATGTAGCGGCGGATCCGGCCTGCACACAGACGCGAATGGCTCTTGAGCGGCAGTTGCTGGCCGAACTGCAGCGCACCGGCGATCCGCGTCTGGTCGACGATGGCCGATTCTTTGAAACACCTCCAATGTCCGGGCCTGTCAGCGATCCGCCACCCGCGCCAAAGAAGAAAGGACAACGGAAGTGAACTCAATCCACGTGCGTCACATCCTGTTCGCGACTTTCGCCCAACTCCTGGTTCTGTCGTCGTGGGCAGAGTCATCGGAGGGTCAAACGAAACCGAACGTCGTGTTCATCGCGATCGATGATCAGAACGACTGGATTGGAACATTGGGCGGTCATCCGCTCGCAAAGACTCCGAACATTGATCGCCTTGCACAGAAAGGGACAGTGTTCCTCAATGCTCATTGTCAGGCTCCGCTCTGCAATCCATCGCGCACCAGCCTGATGCTCAGCCTGCGACCAACGACGACAGGGGTTTATGGACTGGCTCCGTGGTTTCGCACACTCGATGAGTGGAAGGATCGAACCACTTTGCCGCAGCATTTCAAGGCGCACGGATATCGAACGCTGACAGGCGGCAAGATCTATCACGGCGGAGCGGGAGGTCCGCAGCTGAGAGCGAAGGAGTTCGATGTCTGGGGTCCGGCCGGTGGCATCGGTGCAAAGCCGGAAGAAAAACTGATTCCACCGACACCGATGGGCAATCATCCGCTCATGGACTGGGGTGTCTTTCCGCATCGCGATGAAGACAAAGGCGACTTCCACGTTGCGAGTTGGGCGGTCGAGCAAATCCAATCCACACCGAAGGACGAGCCGTTCTTTCTGGCGGCCGGATTCTTCCTGCCTCATGTTCCGTGTTACGCCACTCAGGAATGGTTCGACCTGTACCCGGACGACGACAGTGTGTTGCCGATGATTCAGACGGACGACCGAAATGACACTCCGCGATTCTCCTGGTACATCCACTGGAATCTGCCCGAGCCGCGACTGAAGTGGATCCGTGAAAACAATCAATGGCGAAACTTGGTCCGCAGCTATCTGGCATGCACGAGTTTCGTGGACGCTCAGATCGGCCGCATCCTTGCGGCGCTGGAAGAATCCGGTCAGTCAGACAATACGATTGTCGTCGTGTGGGGCGATCACGGGTGGCATCTCGGCGAGAAGGGAATCACCGGCAAGAATACGTTGTGGGACGACGGAACGCGGGTGCCGCTGATCTTCGCCGGTCCGGGTGTAAGTCCCGGCGGACGCTGCATTCAACCGGCCGAGCTGCTCGACATCTTTCCGACGCTCAGCGATCTGTGCGGCCTTCCGGCGCGCACCGATCTCGAAGGAATCAGTCTCATGCCCCAGCTTGAAGACGCGCGTCTGCAGCGAGAACGGCCCGCGATCACCAGTCATAACCAGGGCAATCACGGCATCCGCAGCGAGCGCTGGCGATATATTCGGTACGCGGACGGCAGCGAAGAGTTGTACGACCATGAAGCGGACCCGCACGAATGGACGAACCTGGCAACCCGCGCCGAGCTCGCTGCGGTTCTTGCTGAGCACCGTCGCTGGCTGCCGACAATCGACGTCGCGCCGGCCGCCGGGAGTGCGCATCGCGTGCTGACGTATGATCGAGTCACCGACACCGCCGTATGGGAAGGTGCGAGCGTCGGTCGCAACGACCCGATCCCGGAGTAACCTGAGCAAAGCCGCCTGTTCCATTCATCAGGAAGAGTGTGAGATGAAATCCAATCTGCTGGCGTGGGCCGTTCTTGTCTGTTCGGGGAGCATCGTTTCGGCTGCTGAGCGGCCGAACATTGTCATCTTCCTCGTCGACGACATGGGAGTTATGGACTCGTCGGTGCCGTTCCTGACCGACTCGGAAGGTCAGCCGAAGCGATATCCGCTCAACGACTATTACCGCACGCCGAATATCGAACGGCTTGCTGCTCGGGGCATTCGCTTCAACAACTTCTGTGCGATGAGCGTCTGCTCTCCGACGCGAGTCTCCATCATGACGGGGCAGAATGCCGCGCGGCATCGCACAACGAACTGGATCAATCCCGACAAGGACAACGCCGGTCCGCAGGGGTGCACCGAACTGGAACTGGCAGGGTCTGAGCAGAACAGATGTGACGCTCGCAAGGCTGCTGCAGGCGGGCGGATACCGGACGATTCATGTTGGCAAGGGACACTTCGGTCCGCGTGACAGCGAAGGCGCAGACCCGCTGAATCTCGGTTTCGATGTCAACATTGGCGGACGTTCGATTGGAGCACCCGCAAGCTATTACGGCATGCAGAATTATGGGAATGTTCAGCCGCCCAAGCCCGCCGCCGTGCCGCATCTGGACAAGTACCACGGCACGGACACGTTTCTCACCGAGGCTCTTACGATCGAGGCCAACGCGCAGGTATCTGCCGCAGTGAAGGCCGGCCAGCCGTTTTTTCTCAACTTCGCGCAGTACGCGGTCCATGCGCCGTTCAATTCCGATCCGCGTTTCGCCGCGCATTATCAGGACTCAGGCAAGTCGCCGCAGGCGCAGGCGTTCGCCACGCTGATAGAGGGCATGGATAAGTCGCTCGGCGATCTGCTGGATCATCTCGAAATGTTCGGCGTCGCAGAGAACACGCTGATCTTCTTCCTCGGCGATAATGGCAGTGACGCACCGCTCGGCCACGAGCACGAGGTTGCGTGTGCCGCTCCACTTCGCGGCAAGAAAGGTTCGCACTACGAAGGAGGCATGCGAGTCCCGTTCATTGCTTCGTGGGTGAAAGCGAGCGCCGACAATCCGCATCAGGAGCAATTGCCGATTCCAGCCGGGGCGATTCAGCCGCAACTGGCGTCCGTCTGCGACTTGTTCCCGACGATCCTGTCCATCGTCGGAATCGCTCGACCTGCCAGCCACGTCGTCGATGGCATGCAACTCGAAACGCTGCTGTCGGGCCAGGTCGATCCGAGCCGGGCAGAGACATTTCTGATGCACTATCCGCACGCGCCTCATCGAAGTGACTACTGGACGAGTTACCGCGACGGCCGATGGAAAGTCATCTATCACTACATGCCGTCCGCGGCGTCGGAAAATTCGCATTATCAGTTGTTTGATCTCGGTGCAGACCCGTTTGAGCAGCAGAATCTGGCCAATTCGCACCCGGATGACCTGCGTCGCATGATGGGAGACCTGATCGCTGCACTGCAATCTCAGAACGCTGTCTATCCCGTGGATGACGACCACACGACGCCAAAACAACCCACACTTCCGTAGTCATACCAGAAGGATCTCATGCACACTCATAAGTCATTTCTCGCCGCGTTGGCCGTTTGCTGTCTGTTTGCACCAGCAGCCGAAACTTGTTGTGCTGTAGAGCCGAGACCCAACATCGTCCTCATTATGGCGGACGACTTCGGATACGAGTGTGTCACGGCCAACGGTGGACAGTCTTACCAGACGCCGAATCTGGATCGACTCGCGGCTGAGGGCATGCGGTTCGAGCAATGCCACGTGCAACCGCTCTGCACGCCGACACGCGTTCAATTGATGACCGGCCTGTTCAATGTGCGAAACTATTTGAATTTCGGCACGCTTCCCAGAACGGAAACGACGTTTGCTCATCTGCTGAAAAAATCGGGTTACGCCACGGGCATCTGCGGCAAGTGGCAACTTGGACGCGAAATCGATTCGCCGCAGCACTTCGGATTTGACGAGTCGTGTCTCTGGCAGCACACCCGCCGACCGCCGCGCTATGCCAACCCGGGACTGGAATACAATGGCGTTGAGAAGGACTTCTCCAATGGCGAGTATGGTCCGACGCAGGTCAACGAATTCGCCCTCGAATTCATCATGCGGCACAGGGACGAGCCGTTCTTTCTGTATTACCCGATGATTCTCACGCACAATCCGTTTCAACCCACGCCCGACAGCCCGAATTGGAATCCGGAATCTGTCGGTGAGAACGTCGACAGGGATGTCAGGCACTTCGCCGACATGACGGCTTGGATGGACAGGATGATCGGGCGACTTGATGCCAAACTGGCGGAGCTGGGTCTCCGTGAAAATACGCTGCTCATTTTTCTTGGCGACAACGGAACCAACCGAGAGGTGACGAGCCGCTTCCAGGACTTCGATTATCAAGGTGGCAAAGGGACGACGACTCGTCGAGGAACGCACGTCCCGCTCATCGCAAGTTGGCCTGCGGTGATGAAGGCCGGTCGCGTGAATCGTGACCTCGTGAGCAGCGTCGATTTCCTGCCGTCGATCTGCGAAGCAGCCGGAGTCTCTGTGCCCGCCGACTCAGACGGTGTGAGTTTCCTGCCGCAGCTGCGGGGTGAGGAAGGAAAACCGCGCGACTGGTTGTACGGCTGGTACTCGCCACGACAACGCATGGACCTCACGGTGCGTGAGTTTGCCTTCGATCAGGATTATAAGCTGTATCGCAACGGGCGATTTTTTGATCTCACAGTCGATCCGTTCGAGAATCAGCCGCTCGAAATCGGATCGCTTGCCGGCCCGGCCGCTACAGCTGCGTCAAAGTTACAGAAAGTGCTCGAGCAGTACACGAGCGTTCGTCCCGTGGAGCTCGACCGTGCCTTTGAGAAGTCGCAATCAGCGGAGAACAGGAAGGCAACTCCGAAGAAACAGCGAAAGCAGAAATCGAAATGAAGCTGACACTGTGCCTGTTCTCGCTTTTGATTGGACTGCCGGTTGCGGCTTATTCCGCAGAACCCGTACGCCCGAACATCATCCTGATCATGTCGGACGATATGGGATGGTCGGACCTCGGTTGCTACGGCAGCGAGATCGCGACCCCGAATCTGGACACACTGGCAAGTCGCGGCGTGCGGTTCACGCAGTTCTACAGCACGGCGCGTTGCTGCCCCACTCGAGCCACTCTGCTGACCGGCTTGTACGCCCATCAGGCCGGCGTCGGACACATGATGGAAGATCGCGGCCACGACTCGTACCGCGGCGACCTCAATCGCCGCTGCATGACGATCGCCGAAGTACTGCGGACGGCTGGCTATCGCACTTACGTGTCCGGCAAATGGCACGTTACGAAGAAAGTCAATCCGACCGGCGAAGCGGATCAGCACAACTGGCCGCTGCAGCGTGGCTTCGACCGGTTTTATGGCACAATTCACGGTGGGGGGAGTTTTTTCGATCCAAATTCGCTTGTCCGCGACAACACGTTCATCTCGCCGTACGCCGATTCGGAATATCGGCCGCAGGAGTTCTATTACACCGACGCCATCAGCGACCAGGCCACTCGTTTCGTTGGCGAACATTCGCGTGACCACGCGGATCAGCCGTTCTTCATGTATGTGCCATACACCGCGCCGCACTGGCCGATGCACGCGAAGGCCACGGACATCGCGAAGTACAAAGGGAAGTATGACGCGGGTTACGATGCCATTCGTGCGACTCGACTGGCCCGCCTTGCGGAACTCGGGCTGGTCGCTCCCGCGTGGGAACAGTCACCGCAGCGCGGAGGCGCATGGCTGGATGTCGCCGATCGCGAATTTGAACTGCGCTGCATGGAAGTCTTTGCCGCCATGATTGACTGCCTCGATCAGGGCATGGGACGGATCGTGACGGAACTGAAACGGACGAAGCAATTCGAGAATACTCTGATCCTGTTCTGTCAGGACAACGGGGGCTGTGCGGAAGGAATGGGTCGTGGTCGTGGCAGCGCCGCGCCACGACTGAGAGCAAGCACGCCATTAATGCCGCCAATTCCTGCTGAGTCACTGCAACCCGACATGATTCCAAAACAAACTCGGGACGGCTTTCCCATGCGACAGGGTTACGGTGTGCTGCCCGGCGCTGCGGACACTTTTCACGCGTACGGCGAAGCGTGGGCGAATGTCAGCAACACACCGTTTCGCGAATTCAAACACTGGGTCCATGAAGGAGGCATCAGCACGCCGCTGATCGCACACTGGCCCGCCGGAATTCCGGCCGCGCGGAACAATGCTCTGGAATCTCAGCCTGCCCACTTGATCGATCTGATGGCCACATGTGTGCATTTGGCCCAGGCGACGTATCCGCGGGAGTTTCACGGTGAAGCGATTCTGCCGATGGAAGGTGTCAGCCTCGTGCCGGCGTTCTCCGGCCGGACAATGCACCGTTCGCAGCCGATCTTCTGGGAACATGAAGGGAATCGCGCTATCCGTGATGGCAACTGGAAACTGGTTTCGAAACATCCCGGTGACTGGGAGCTTTACAATATCGTTGCTGATCGCACTGAAATGAACAACCTCGCGAGTCAGCAGCCGGAGAGAGTCAAGTCGCTCGCCGAACAATGGCAAGCCTGGGCCGACCGCGTCGGCGTTCAGCCCTGGCCGCTCGCCAATGCCGACACAAAGAAGGGACGGAAGAAAGCAAAGTGATGGACCAGCACCACATCCTGAATCGATTGCTGATCATTCACGTCGCGAGTTCGGCATTATTATTCAGCGAAACTCATGCTGCACAGCCCCGACCCAATTTCATCATGGTCTTCATCGACGACATGGGCTGGGGAGATTTTTCCTGCTTTGGAAATCAGAACGCCCAGACGCCCAACGTCGATCGGCTCGCCTCCGAGGGAATTCGATATTCACAGTTCTATGTGAATTCACCAATCTGCTCGCCGTCACGTTGTGCACTCACAACCGGCCAGTATCCGCAGCGCTGGCGTATCACTTCGTTTCTCAGCAATCGCGCGGACAATGAGCGTCGCGGCGTCGCGAACTGGCTTGATCCGGATGCCCCGACTCTCGCCAGGATTCTGCACGAAATCGGTTATGCCACGGGGCACTTCGGCAAGTGGCATCTTGGCGGACAGCGCGATGTCGACGATGCGCCGCCAATCAGCGCGTACGGCTTCGATGAGTCCCTGACGAACTTCGAGGGCATGGGCGCCAAGCTGCTGCCGCTGACACTCCGGCCCGGCGAGCTGCAGCCGGGTCGAATCTGGGCGGACGCCGAACGACTGGGACAGCCGGTCGTCTGGATGAAGCGCTCGCAGATCACAAGCGGGTTTGTCGATTCGGCAATCCCGTTCATTGACCGGGCAGTCGCTGAACAGAAATCGTTTTATGTCAACTTGTGGCCGGATGACGTGCACAGCCCGTACTGGCCCCCGGTCGAAAAGTGGGCCAGGGGGAAGCGACGACAGTATCGTGTTGTGCTGGAGGAAATGGATCGTCAACTTGGCTCGCTCTTCGACCATATCCGCGACACGCCTGCGCTTCGTGACAACACGCTGATCCTGGTCTGCTCCGACAACGGTCCTGAGCCCGCAGCGGGGAGCGCTGGACCGTTTCGCGGTGCGAAGGGGCAACTGTACGAAGGGGGCATCCGCTCTCCTCTCGTCGTCTGGGGACCCGGATTGATAGCGCCGGAGCACCGTGGCACCCACAACGAAACCTCGGTCTTCGCTGCGTTTGATCTGGTCCCGTCACTGCTGACGCTCGCGAGAGTGAACCTTCCCGCCGATGTGCGATTCGACGGCGAAGAACTCTCCGGCACTCTGACGGGCCGGAATTCTGTGTCGCGAATCGCACCCATTTGCTGGCGTCGTCCGCCCGACCGCAGCACCGTATCACCGGCGAATCCGGAACCGCTGCCCGACCTCGCAATGCGCGATGGAGACTGGAAGTGCTTATGCAGTTACGACGGATCCAACCCGGCACTTTACAATTTGGACCAGGATCGCTCGGAAACACGCAATGTTGCCGTGACACATCCTGAGGTCGTGCAGCGACTCACGGCCGCTGTCCTCTCCTGGCACCAGGCGATGCCCCCGGATAACGGCCCGGGGGCCGAAGTCGACTCAGCCACAGAAGGCAACAGGGAAGGCGTTAAAAAATGAAAGAC
>JANNGQ010000745.1:0-2687 GCA_031403975.1 Planctomycetota bacterium | reverse complement strand
GGAGTCTTCGCCGCCTCTTTTGTCAGCTCGCTGTGAGTTGCCCCGAATCCAGCCCTGCGAAACAGATGAGCCACTGTCCGCAGATTCCACGGCGTCTCTTCGCTGGGCTGGAATTCTGACCAGGCCCAGTCCGGATCGATGCTGATTTCCATGTGAAACTTTCTACTTCGACTGTCCTCCTTCGACCCCTACGGCCTCGTGCCGTTGGTGAAGCCGATGGCGAGCTAAAAACGCAAATAAAACATTTGCCCATTCTTCCTGCATTCCCGCCGAAGGCGGGAATGCAGGAAGAATGGGTGGGGTTGCGGGGCGTTGCATGGCTAGCTCTCCATCAGCTTCACCATCCAGGCGAGCTGGATGGGGTCGTCAAGAGAATCTGGGACAGTCGAAATAGTGCAGAATTTTCGTAGGGTAGGCTTCAGCCTGCCAGTTTCATCGCGAAAACAACACGATCCGGATGAGGGGTTATTTGCTGGGTCCTGCGCTCCCCTTCGAACAACTCCCAGCCGCCGACAGTCTTGGCGCGCCGGCAGACAACAGTTGTCAGCGCGTCGGGTTTTCGTTGACCTCAAGAGTCACCTTCAGCACCAGCGTTCCTTCGCCACGTTCCAGCGTGAGCCCCGCGCCATTGAAGCAGCGGACGAGTTCAAACAGCAGTCCGATGGCGGCTTCGGCTTCTTCCCGCGAGTGGCCCTCTTCGAGCATGTTCTGAGAGACCAGCTGTTCGCGGTTGTCCGTCAGAGCCTCGCCGATCGCGGCAGCGTGCAGTGTCACCGCCGTGTTGACCCGGGCGTCCGCCGGTCGGGATTGCGGAGCTTCTGACAACTGCCTGGCGAGTTCCGCAGTGCTCGACAGGACAAATCGATCTCCTGCAAATCCAACGGACGGTGAAAAGTTGAAGATAATGTGGGCTGATGTCGAATCCCTGTCTTTCTTTTCGGCGACATAGCGTGACGTGATCAGATCGATGTCTCCATTCTTCTTCATGTCCATTTCCAGTTGAGGCCGTCCACCCTCCTGAGCTCCGATGATATTGAAGAATCCGATCGCGCTCTGAAATGTGCGGCGGAGTTCGGCGTGCATCGTTTCAGGATCTTTCAGTCTCATCACCATCGCAAACGCCGGCAGCTTGATGGCAGGGACCGGCTTCACTTCATCGAAGTTCTGGCGAGTCACCACGATCCCGATTTCCGGTGCCAACGAGCCCAGAATCTCCTCGCCGAAATCCTTGCCCGCGAACACCGTCGACAGGACACCTTCGGCTTCCGCCATCTTGTCATTCACCTGCTCTTCAAACAGGTCTCCCGCCCGCAGCCACATTTCGGACACATTGCGGTAAGTGCTGAGCGTCATCAGAGTTCCCGGAACTTCGGGAAGCGCAGGAGCGCTTCCCGAATTCTCTGGACCGAAGAAATAGGCTCGTTCCTCCGGAACCCAGTCCGCCTGCCACGGAGTGGTCAGATTCAGGTCCAGTCCCGACTGCGCGACACTCAGATCCAGCGTGAAATACGGCGACTTCTGAAGCGTGCTCTGAATACCGCCGATCAGCAGCTCCGCCAACGGATTCTCTGCTTTTTCTTCGAACACCTTTTTCGCACCACCGGCGTCACGCACGGCCTGCAGGTCGCCGAAACCCCACACTTCGGAATCGGCCCCGCGCGTCTTTCGAGCGGCTTTGAACTGAGCATTTGCCGACAGAGTTCCGGCGACTTCGGCATCTGCCGCCTGATCGTCGGAGTCCAGCAGTCGGTCGAGCATTTTCTTTCCGAGCTCTCCGTTGTTTGTCAGCACCAGCCATTCCCCCACAACCGCAGCGCCGCCTTTCTGGATCTTGTAGACGTCCACGTCACGATAGTTATCCGGTTTCGAGGAGTCGCCGCCATTCAGGCGAGTCATCTCCAGAATCTTCGCGCGGAAGTTCTCCATCGTCGCTTCGTCTTTGCCGCGAACGAGCAGCACTCCGCCCTGAGTCGCCGCGTCGTAACCGGCTGACAGCCCGCCCGCAGTCAACGCTTCAATCGCCGGACGCCATTCTGCTCCGATCTGAATCTCGAAGAATTTGCGACCCGTGAGGTAGCTGCGATAGGCCTCGGACTGAATCGCCTGATCGTAAACATCCATGCCCTGGATGTGTGTGCTGATCGGATGATCGATCACAGTCGCCAGCACTTCCGCCGGTTTTGTGATCTCGATATATCCGACGGTCGTCTCCGGCAACAGCTGCGACGGATGAACGTCAGCAGCCTGCAGCCCCGGAACGAATAATCCCGACAGCATGCCGGCAAGGCATACGCGCAAACGAAGCAGGGTGGATCGTGACATGGCAAACAGCTCTCGGGGCGAAACAGTGGAAAAACACGGTCGGCAAATGGCTGGCGGTTGATGATTCTGCCATGCCGTCGATGGAACCGCAAAGGCAGACTGGTGAAATCGTGACTGAAGCAGTTCGCCGAAGCCCGGTATTTCCAGGACCCGTTCTTTGAAAACTACCGTTGTCCCGCCGCTCCGTCGGCGGAGATTTCTGTTCTGGCACGCGGTGCGCGGGCGAATTCCAGCCGGCGGAGCGGCTGGGCAACAGTAGAGTCGAATTCCAGCCGGCGGCGTCCCGGCGCGCCGGGAGCCAACAGTAGATCAGAACGGCGGGGCTTCGAATTCGTCGGCGCGTTGCCGCAAAGGAACCACCGAAA
>JANNGQ010000744.1:0-3968 GCA_031403975.1 Planctomycetota bacterium | reverse complement strand
GCACCGAACGACACGATGACGTCAGCCAGTTCAAATCGATAACGCGGCAGCAGCCTTGCTCCGTGAGTCTGCCGGTGCGCATCAGGGATCGCGGAACAACTGACGGCGTCGAATGTAATGTGGCGACCATCCTGAAACCGTTTCAGAAACGCATCAATCGAGGTCTGAAGCGCAGGACTGGTAATCGTCGACGTCACAAAGCGGACCGCAGCATCAGAACTCGCAATGTCATCCAGCATCCCCATCATGAGTCTGTCCACTTCCGCCCAATCGGACGGTTCGCCTTTGTGCAGCGGATGTTTCAGCCGATGACTGTCGTACAATCCCAGCGGAAGTGCCTGTCCTATGGCACACAGACCGCCTCGGGACAGGGGGTGTTCGGGCATGCCTTCCATTTTCAGTGGTCGACCATCCCGCACTCCGACCAGCAGTCCGCAGCCGGCAGCGCAGCCAGCGCAGGTGGAGGCGAAGTGCCGCATCTGCCCGGGAATCATGCCTTCGGGCTGGTCGTTGAATGACACGGCGTGCTCCACCGGAGCACGGCTGCAGCCCTCCAGCGCGAGCAGCGAGAAAGTGAATCCTGCGGCTTCAAGGAACCGGCGGCGACTGACGGAATTCCTCTCGTCCTCAGACAGTACCGGCCCCACAGAACCGGTCCGTTTCGTGGCATTCGTCCTGTCGTCATTGCGTCGGGCATCGTTCATGAGTTCAACTTGTTAATAGTGACACACTGTGCAATCAGTCGAGGCCGTGACCGCATGGCCGTCAATGCCCTGTTCTGTGGCTTCCCGGTGACAGTTCACGCACCAGCCCATCGAAAGAGATTCGAACTGACGCATCCGCTCCATGGAATCCACGGGGCCATGGCACTTCTGACAGGACACGCCGGCCGTGACATGGGCGCTGTGGTCAAAGGAAACAAAGTCGGGCAGGGTGTGAACACGGACCCACGAGATTGCTGCAGCATGAGGATCAGCGATTGCGTTCTGAGGAGGACGCATGCCAAGAGCGTCATACAACTCCTGAAGATCCGGCGAAACAACCGTCGCCGGCTTGCGCTTTTCTGCGTCTGCCTTCGTGATCTCCTGCTGCAGCAGATCAAAGGAGCTCGTGACATATTTGTGGCACTTCAGACAGATGTCGGTTGAAGGAATGCCGGCGTGTCGGCCGTGTTCCGCAGCGGAATGGCAAAACCGGCAGTCGATGCCAAGTTCACCTGCATGCAGGCGATGCGAATAGGCGATTGGTTGTTTCGGGGAGTAGCCCTGCTGATTGTCAGGAAGTCGCCTGGCGCCGGCGCTGGCAATGACTGCGATCAGCCCGATCAGCAGAATGATTGTGAGGATGCGTTGTGGCATGGTTGCTGGCAGTCCTGAGAACTCAACACCGATCGATTCCACTGTGACAGGAATCCTTCCCGACTACGATGGTCGGACACAACCTTTGCGCGAGTAGTAGTACCAGTTCACTGCGACAGCACATACATAAAATGCAGCCGCAGCGATGAAGAACGGCAGTGCCGATTTGACACCGCCGTCCCGGCTGGTCCATGCCAGCGTCTCACCGATCGCAGCGGAAAACAGGAACGGACCGTAGGCCGCCACGGCACCCGTCCAGCCCAGCACTTCAGCACCCTGCCGAGGGTTATGCGCGAAGATCAGGGGGTATTGCCGGAAAGTCGACGCATTGCCGACACCCGAAAAAAAGAACATGCCCAGCATGAGCCAGACAAAAAGCGGAAACGTCGCCAGGGACGTGGGTGCCAGAACCCCTGTGACTCCCATCGCCACACAGATTCCAATCATGCCCAGACCGGCCAGCTGAGTCAGAACGGCTCCGCCGGTCTTGTCCGCCACGAAGCCAAACAGCACGCGTACTGTGGAACCAACCAGCGGACCGAGAAACGCATAAGCCAGCGGCTGCGGTGAGTCCGGGCCGAAGTCGCCATAGAGGCTCTTGATCAGCATCGGAAACGCAGCGGCAAATCCCGAGAACGAACCAAACGTCATGACATAGGTGATCGTGCAGAACCAGGTGTGCTTATCTTTGAAAATATCGAGCTGCTCCCGGAATGATGCCTTGATCGGAACACTTCGGAGCAGGAACCAGCATAAGGGACCGACGATGAGCAGCAGGGGCACGTACCACAGCGCTGCATTCTGCAGCCACACGGACTGCTCGCCGGTGGGCGTCTTGAGCACCTGAGGCGGGCCCGTTAATGCCGCAAACGCCCCGACTCCGATAATCCAGGGCGTAACAAACTGCGTCAGGCTGACGCCGAAATTACCGATGCCCGCCTGGATCCCGAGGACTGTTCCCTGAAGCCGCCTGGGGAAAAACAGGCTCGTGCTCGGCATATAGGATGAAAAATCGCCACCCCCCATTCCCAACAGCAGCGCAAGAACCAGATAGACCCAATAAGGAGTGCCGGGGGTCATCACAGCCCAGCCGATCCCGACACACGGAATCAACTTCAGCAGAGTCGAAGCGGTGATCACCTTCCGCGTGCCGAATAGCGGAATCATGAACGTGTGGATGACTCGCAGTGTTCCGCCGGCAAGCCCGGGCATCGCCACAAGCCAGAACAGCAGTCGGTCATTATCTTTCGGATCATCCGCGAACCTGACGCCGATTCCCGTCAGGTTGACCGCCAATGCACTGAACAGAAACCACGTGGAAAATGACAATACCAACGAGACAGTTGTCAGCAGCAACGTGCGCCATGCAACCCTGCTGCCAGTCTGCGCCCAGAAAGTCGCGTCCTCCGGCTGCCATGTCTCCAGCCAGTCACTTCCCCGGGATGATCGCGTTGAGCCGATTCCCTCCGTTATGTTCGATTGCGTACTCATCAGGAGTTCCATTCGCGCAGGGCCGGATTATTCAATCCGCCGATGCAGTTTTGGCACCTCGGAACGCATCATTCGTTGAATGACGAGGTGCATCCAGACGAGACAGATGGCGACGAGAATCGCAAAGAACATCCAGCAGGATGTCCATAGTCCCGTCGCCTGCAGAAGGTATCCGAACAGCACGGGACAGAAGAATCCGCCCAGTCCTCCAAGGACACCGACAATTCCTCCCACAACTCCGACGTCCGCTGGAAAGTAGTCTGGAATATGTTTGTAAACCGCCGCCTTGCCGATCCCCATGACGGCTCCGAGGATGAAACTCAGGGCCGTGAAAACCCAGATGTTGGCCTGAAAGAAGATCTGCGTGACACCACGTGCCAGCAATTCCTTCTTTTTCACCTGCTGACCCGGCTGCACAACGGATTCGTGCCACGACATGGACCGCGGAAGAACCAGCAATCCCTGGGTGCGTTCCTGTTCGCTGACCAGTTCTCCGGCTTTCGGCTTCAGCTTCAGCGCCACGGGTTTTCCGGTTTTCTTTGACTCGATCACAATTTCGGTGGGAGTCACGGTGACAATTGTGCCGTCCGAGACCGCCATCACGCCGCCGCCGGGGGAGCGGATATCCATTTGAGGGACGATCAGGAGCAGACAGCACAGCAGCGACAGCCCCAGCACCCAGTACATCACACTTCTTGCACCAAACTTGTCCGACAGCCAGCCGCCAACAGCACGAATGACGCCTGATGGAAGACTGTTGCACGTCGCCAGCAATCCCGCGACCGCGACCGTGGTTCCATACGCATTGACGTAGTAAGGCACCAGCCACTGAGCGAGGGCCACGAATCCGCCGAACACAAAGAAGTAGTACAGACCAAACCTCCAGACACGAATATCTCTCAGTGGTTGAAGGCGCTCGATCAGACTTCTGGCGGCAGCTCCGGGCGGCAGGCGTTTGGTTGTTGTCAGCAGGAAGATCACGCCGGTAATTGCCAGTACAGCGGCATAGTATTTGGGAAGTTGCCGCCAGCTCTCGAGATTCTGACCGTTATCCGTCAGCCAGTTCAGTACCGTGGGTGCTCCCATGGTGGTCACGCCCAGGTGGCGCTCGAGATTGCG
>JANNGQ010000743.1:0-1519 GCA_031403975.1 Planctomycetota bacterium | reverse complement strand
GACTTGAGGGAGAGGGGACAAAACAAACGCCGAACGCCGAAAGCCGAAAGGTGACGCGACAGCTCCAACGGCTTTCCGCTTTCCGCTTTCCGCTTTCCCGCCACACGTCCGTGTCTTCCGTGGTAAAAACCCCGCGATCCGCTCGCCTGCCGTCTCATGCCATCGCTCCTCTCGCGCGCTGAAAATACCACCACTCAAAGAGCAGCACTCCGAACGCGCTCAGAGCCAGGAACCACCACAGCGGAAGGTCGGAATCCAGTTTGTCGGTCTGCTCGGTGGCGACTGACGTTTCGGTGAATCGTAATTCTTCGGTTGCCTTCAGCGACGATTCGGTGCCGCTGAGAAGTCCCGTTCCGATCGATGTCACGACGTTGCTGCCGTCCATCACGTCATATCGCCCGACTTTCGCTGCAGGGATGCCCTCCAGAGTTCCCGCCTCGCCAGCCCTGGCTGCCAGCAACTCACCATCCGGAGTCTTAATCGTGTAATCGCGCCCGGTATCGACCGTGATCGTCGGCAGAACTCCGGTCGGAGCTGCTGAGACCTCCGACAGCGACGCCTGTTTCAGAGCCGACTCGACGGCATTCGCGGCGATGATCGGAAAGCCGACACGAAACGGCAGAGTCGACTTGTCCGTATGAAACGTAAACCAGAACGAAACCCGCAGGCCTTCCCGACGCTGCAGCAGCAGCGGGCCGGCATTGCCGTCGATCAGGACTTCATAGCCGCGTTCTTCCAGATCTTTCGCACTGGCTCCGGCTGCCAAAGCCGGCTGCTCGCCGATCTGCACATCGGCAAGCTGCACATGCCGCAACAGAGGCGCCG
This sequence comes from Planctomycetota bacterium, assembly GCA_031403975.1. Classification (GTDB taxonomy): domain Bacteria; phylum Planctomycetota; class Planctomycetia; order Planctomycetales; family Planctomycetaceae; genus SXXK01. Next base: position 694 of record JANNGQ010000743.1, on the reverse strand, counting down.
TGCGGTTCCAGTCGACGACATAGGCAACATCCTGCTTAACTTCGATCAGGTCCGTCAGATCCGGCGGGATAACTCCCACAAACACCTGCACGGGTGCTTGGGCGGTTCCCAGTTCCGAAGTGTCGGAAATGATCAGGTCGTAGTCGGAACCAGCGGGCTGAGCTTCTGTCGTCTCCTCAAGGTTCAGATTCGGAAGCACCCGGGCCGCATGCCGCCAGGAACCGAGTTCCGGCGACGTCCAGACTTTCAGCGGGCGCGCCGCCGGCAGAGTCAGCCAGACGCTGTTATCAACCGCCATCGAATCGAACCCGGAGGGCACGAGCCGCGCCTCGATCAGCTGCACGTTTCCGGAATCGATGGGAAAGACGAGTCGCTCGGCTTCGTCCAGCGACACTTGAATCTCTTCACCGACCGTCTTCTCACCGTTCTCCCAGAGCTGCACTTCCGCTCCCCGCAGATCGATCGACGATGCCGCCACACGAACGAAGACTTCCCATTCCTCCGCCCCGCTCCGGCGAGCGCTCATTTCCGTAATGCCGATATTCGCACCCCCGGCATCGACTCGTTTCACATCCAGTGAAAACGGCAATTCGAAATCCACCTGATCCGGGAGATTGCCGTCCGTCAGGATCGTGACCGTCTCGATCGGAAACGTGCGCGTATACGCCGCCGCCATGCGGAGCACATCGTCGAG
>JANNGQ010000742.1:0-3067 GCA_031403975.1 Planctomycetota bacterium | reverse complement strand
GTGTGCTTTATCGCGATGTACTGGAACCGAACCTGCCGGGGGTCGTGTGGGTGCATGCGGGGGTTCGAAGTGTTGCCGGCTGGTCGCCGGAAGTTCTGCGGACGTTCGACCTGGTTGTGGTTGTCGGTTCATGCTGGTTGTTGGTGAGGCTTGCGAATGAACGCTCAAGGAGAACCCCCGCACCCGGCCTGGCGGCCAGCGTCGGTAACTCAACATGCCGACGCAACGAATACGGCTCCCCCTGCGAGGGGGAGAAAGGACATGACTCGAGCAGTGATCGTCGCGAAGGACCGAGTCTGTTTCGTCCGCACATGCCAAAGTGCATCCTGTTTCTCGTGCTGCTGACGTTCTATCTTGGCACTTCCGAGTGGTGTCATTGCCAGCGGGATGTGTGGATGCTGTTGCCGAGTCTGCTGGCCGTCACATTGCGGTTGAGCGTTTGGCGGATGACGGCGGCGGCGATGGAAGGGGAGCCTGCGGGGCAACGACGTGAAGGAGTCTATGCCGCGCCGAATCCCAGGAACACTCCCTCATCCGGCCTGACGGCCACCTTCTCCCCCTGGCAGGGGGAGAAGGGACTTGGCGAAGACCTCCCAGAACACGGTAATCAATCCTTCACGGCATTGCGTATCGGTGCTCTTCCGCGGGTGAGCAAATCGATTGTCGCGATGGCTGTGCTGGAAGGAATTCTGTGGGGGGCGGCATTCTGGCTGAAGCCGTTTGTGGCAGTCCCGGCCATTGCTGTGATCCTTTCGTCGAAAGGACGTGCTCCGTCATTCAGACTATGGGGACTGCACAGCGCGGCCGTAATTTTTGGTGGCGCGACCGCGGGAGGTGCCGGCATTCTCTGGATGATTCAGGACGGTTGCTGGCCTTACTTCATTGAGACGCTGACTCACTGGAACGGTGACTACTTTCAGTCGGGGCGCAGCCGGTGGACTCTGGCACGTTTTGTGGCTCATGCCGGACGGTTCTGGCCCTGGATTCTGCTGCACGGGCCGGCTCTGCTGATCTGCGGACGTCAGCTCTTCGACAGAAGAACGGTGGGCCGACGCTCGCCTGACGAAACATTGGAATCACACGGTCCAGTAGTGCTGCAAGCCTTGTATCTCGGCTGGATGCTGCAGGCGTTATTGTTGCAGCAAATGTTTGACTACATTCATGTGCCGGGCGTTTGCTGGCTGCGGCCGTTTGTGCTCGTGCCCTGTCAGTGGTTTTGCAGAGGAGTTCGCAGGAACGGGATCAAGGTGCAGCGAGAACGACTTCGGCTCGAGTCCTCATCATTCCGATGGCGTGTACTTTCGCAGTTCTGGTGCTGGCGGCTTCACCGTTGATACGCCCGAACCGCCTGAAGCATTGGCCTGAGTGTGTGCGAGCCTGTTTCGGCTCTGACTTGTCGCCGACGTCGAAGGACGAACTCGCGCTAAGTCCGTTTCCGCGCTGGTCGGAGCTCCAGCCGATGCTTGAACACGTCAAGGCAAAGCAGATTCCGGATCGATCGCTCATGGCGTACAACGGTAATCTGATTCACGTTTATCCGGAGCTGACGCTTCGGCCACCCACGCGGTTTGTGTATCGCGACGTGCTGGCGCGACTTTTTCCGGATCGCCGCGATCTCATGGCGGAGGAATTAGCAGCCTCCGGCGCAAGGTGGGTTGTCAGCGATTTGATCGAAGACGGCTGGGAAGGGGAGCTTGACTACGGTGGGCTTCTGCCGGAAGAGATTTCCAGCAACAAAGCCGAATTGTTTTTTCCATACAATCAGACGCCCGTCTTTCGGTCAGGAGGTTACGTTCTGTTCCGGATCGATCAGCCGATCGGCCGGCTGACGGATGAATATCTTCCGCTGTCAGGGACTGGCGAGTAGCGCATGGGCCGTTGAACCACCGGGGCGAGCCCGGTGGCGTTGACCTAGTGAGCGGAATGGCGCTAGCCACAGGCAACTGTTCCTGAAGACGTTGAGAAAGACCGGCGGCTAGCGCCTTGCCGCTGCCCATCAGATTCCAGATTTGAAATGGAAGAAATCCCCATGTCACGACTGCTGCTGTCTTGTTGCGTCTGTCTCGCTGCAACGTCGCTCACCAGCGCCGACGGCGTTCAGGACAACATCCCGGAAAACGTGCGACGCATTCCGGAACCGGGCGTTCCGGTGCCCGATGATCGAGCGGGGTCGATGCGCGCAATGCTGGGGCAGTTGCAGGAGAAGTTCACTCAGATCAACGCAGTTGATGCTGCCCGACTGGGCAATCATCGACGTAAGGACTCTGCCAAATGCGGTCTGGCCGGGGAAAGTGGTAGCCGCGGATTTCTTTGACGAGCAATGGCAGTTGAAGCCGTGAGTTCAAATCGTTTAACGGCAAGCCGCAGGCGACGGTGCGTTCTTTCGTGACCATCATTGAAGCGTGGCTCCCCGGTAGGCCCATCGCAGAGTGAGCTGAGGGGCAGGGGCAGGGGCAGGGGAATCCTCCTGGAGTTCTGGTCAAACGGGCCTGAGAACAGCCGGTAGCCTGGCCCTCGCTGACGCTGCGGGTTTGTGTGATTGGATTCGTTACAAATCAAACTTGGGAGACCTGGAGCGCGCAGGCGCCGGCGGCTTTTCGTTAAACGATTCGTCGGAAGATTCTGCCGGTTCTGGATTCGCGCCCAGAATGATCGGTGAATATACTGAGGGGGTCGTACCGCTTGACTGTCGGATGGTTGAGCAACAGGATGTTTCGGTTGCTGAAAGGTAGGTCGCTCATGGAACGTTTGCTTCGATGGAGTCACGGGGCCTGTCTGACGGGAATAGCGGCGGCGACCATGCTGGGCTCTGCCTTTGCGGAGGAGACGCCAAAAGCTGACGCTGGTGACACCACCGCGGCTGTTGCAAAGGACTTTTCGACGACGCACAAGCAGTCCCGGATCATCAAACCGCTGCATGACGGCCAGCCGATCGTGCTCAACACTTACTGCCTCGACAAAGACGGCAATATTCTGGCCTGCGTCGGCAGCGACTCGGTGGGATATGTGCTGAACGACGACGGGACTCAACAGGCTCAGACGCTGCAGCCGCCGAAACTGCTGCAGG
>JANNGQ010000741.1:0-5555 GCA_031403975.1 Planctomycetota bacterium | reverse complement strand
CGGACTGAACACACTGCCGCCCGTTGGCGCTTCCGGCTGCGTCTGCCATGCCCCATTGTCAGAATCGTCCCGGAGAAATCTTCGTCCGCTGCACCAGCAGGCAGCCATGGGTTTTCACGATGATAAACACTCCTGAATTGCCAGCACCGCTTGTGTTGTCCTGCTGAATCCCGCATCCCGATCACTGAATCCTGACCCGCATGACCTCATCAAATCCCATCGCCAGCCTGTCGCTCGACCTCGACAACAAATGGTCGTACATGAAAACTCACGGCGACGCCGGCTGGGATCGATATCCGTCGTATCTCGATCGTGTCGTACCGCGTTTTCTGCGAATCCTGCAGGAACGGGAATTGAAGATGACGGTCTTCATTGTCGGCCAGGATGCAGCTCGGGAAGAGAATTATGAAGCACTCGCCTCGATCTCGGCGGCCGGGCACGAAATCGGCAATCATTCGTTTAATCACGAGCCCTGGCTGCATCTCTATTCAGAACAGCAGCTGGTATCGGAGCTCGCGCAGACCGAAGAACATCTGGAGCGAGTCACGGGACAGCGTCCGATCGGTTTTCGGGGCCCTGGATTCAGCTTCTGCGACCTGCTGCTGAAGATTCTGATCCGGCGAGGATATCGGTACGACGCATCGACGTTTCCCACGTTTCTCGGACCGCTCGCACGGATGTACTACTTCATGTCGACTCGACTGAACAGAGAACAGCGAGCTGAACGGAAGCAGCTCTTCGGCAGATTCAGTGAAGGCTTCCGGCCTCTCAAACCGTTCCAGTGGACATTTCCGGAAGGCCAGCTGACGGAGATTCCTGTGACCACGATGCCGCTGTTCAAGGTACCAATCCACGCCAGCTATGTCCTGTACCTCGCCCAATTCTCACGAACACTGGCCATGACATATTGGAGGATGGCGCTGACGATGTGCCGGGCGTTCGGAGTCGGCCCGTCACTGCTGCTCCATCCTCTGGATTTCATGGGCTGCGACGATGACAGTGATCTCGCATTCTTTCCGGCGATGAGTCGGCCGGCAGAGCCCAAGATTGAACTGGTTGCAGAGATGATGGACCTGATGAGACGCGACTTTCGCATTGTCCCGATGCAGGAACATGCCGCGGCAATCGGCGGGGTTCGACAATCAACAACAATTGAGTCTCGTGCCGGGGCTCTGCGGTCATGAACGCCGATGATTCTCATCCGGAATCTCTCCGTCGCCGCATCCTGCGAGTGCTCATGCTGGTTGCACTGCCGACGGCAATTCATCTGCTGTCATTAAGACCGCTGGAACCTGTGTTCGGCGGTGATTCAAACCGCCACGTCGTGACGTCGATCTTTTTCCGCGACTTCATTGCCGACGGGGATTTCTCCGATCCAAAGGCATACGCCGAACAGTACTTCGAACAGTATCCGGCGCTGGGTCTGCTGGTATGGCCTCCGCTGTTTCATGGAGTCTGCGGCGCGGCCATGCTGGTGTTCGGTACTTCGGCAACAGTCGCTCGCCTGCTGGTTCTTCTGAGCTTCGTTTTGTCCTGCTGGTGCGTCCACCGGATGGCCCGTCGAGTCCTCGACCGGGATCGATCGGCAGCCGTCATGATTCTGTATTCTGTACTTCCCATCATTTTCGACTTCAGCCGTGATGTGATGCTGGAGATGCCCACGCTGGCGCTGGTGCTGGTGTCGGCGGATCAATTCGATCTGTGGCTCCGCCGGACAAATCGTGGCAGTCTCGGCATCGCTGCCGGTGCCGCGGCGCTGGCCGCATTGACGAGATTTGATGCGGCCGTGCTGCTGCCATTTTATCTCACGATGTGTGTGCTTCGAGGTGGATGGCGGCAACTCTGCAGCCGTCAGGTACTGATCGCGGCTTCGATCGCGACATGCATTGTCGGCCCGGTCTATCTCATCATCGCCAGGGAGATGGGGCATCTGCACGTACAGCAGGCGGCAGAATCCGTCGGAGGTTCCGAGGATGGTTCAGTCAATGCGTTCCTCGCAGCGAAGAATCTGTGGTACTACCCGGTGGCCGTAGTCGAACAGTCCGGCTGGCCCGTGGCTGTGCTGTGTGTCATGGGACTGCTGGCATCTCTGCGACGGACCGTACGATTGCAGCGATCTGCGTTTCTGGCACTGATGCTGGCAACCTATCTGACATTTTCGCCGCTGGCAGAGCTGCGGCCAAGACACGCGATCTACTGGATGCCGGCGGTGGCTCTTTTTGCAGTCTGCGGGCTGAACCTGATGCTCGACTCATTCACAGTCCTGAGAGGGAGAAATCCTCTGTTCAATGGCAGGCCGCTGAACGAATTTCGGACCGTGCGCCTGGCGGTCGTGGGCTACACGCTGCTCTTCGCATCGACAGGCGGCGCATCGCTCGCTTTGCCGGCGTATCGAGTGGAAGGCTATCGCGCGGCGGCGGAGTATGTTCTGGAGCACACTTCGCCGGCTGACCGAGTTTTCTTCGACGGCTGGTGGGACGGCAATTTTACGTATCACATGCGTCATCTCGACCCCACTCGATCCCGATCGGTGATCCGCGGCGATCGGCTGCTTTACGATTTTGTCTGCGTACCATCGACGAATTTTCAGCTCCATGCCGGCACCGAACGCGAGATGCTGAAACTGCTCATTGATTCAATGCCTGTGTTCGTAGTGCTGGAGAATCCGCAGTTCTTCCAGACGATCGAAGCTGCTGAGAATCTGCGAAAACTCGTGCGGGCTCACCCCACGATCTTCGAACCGGCCGATCAGATTCCCGTGCAGTCATCAATCGCCCAGTTTCCGAAATTCCGACTGGACATTTTTCGATTCAATATCGAAGCGGCAAACAACTGGATGAGGGAAGCGACAAACTAGTGTGCGACAGGCGAAGCACGGACCTGCCTGTTGTCGGCATGTCACGCTGTCAGCGGGAATCGCACTGCTGCGACAATTGACACGAAAGCAAAATCCCATGGCCGGCTTCAAAATGCTGTGCGTGTTCGGAACCCGGCCGGAAGCCATCAAAATGGCTCCCGTGGTGCTCGCAGCGCAGCGGCATCCGCAAATCCGCCCGATTGTGTGCTCGACCGGCCAGCATCGTGAAATGCTCGACCAGGTCATCCGGTACTTCGGCCTTCGAGTCGACCATGAGCTCAGTCTGATGCGGCCGGATCAGACACTGACCGATCTGACATCGCGCTGCCTGCAGATGCTGTCGGTCACGATCAGCGAAACCAGACCAGACTGCATCGTGGGCCAGGGCGACACAACGACAGCGCTGTGCGCCAGCATCGCGGCGTTCTATGCCAGGATTCCGTTTGTGCATGTCGAAGCCGGATTGAGGACCGACAGCATCGCTTCACCGTTTCCGGAAGAGTTCAACCGTCGTGTCTGTTCACTGACAACCGCGTTGCACTGCGCCCCGACCGAGACCGCTCGCCAGAATCTGCTTCGGGAAGGTATTTCGGCCGACGATGTCATCGTCACGGGTAATACGGTGCTCGATGCGCTGCAGCTGACGGTGCGGCAGGAACGCTGTAATTCCGCCGACTGGCTGCAGAAGCACCCGGAGATCGCCGGCCGACCGATGGTACTGATCACGGCTCACCGCAGAGAAAGTCACGGCAACGGGATTCGCGGTCTCTGTACCGGCATCCGCCGCCTCGCGGAGCTGTTTCCGAAAGTGCAGTTCGTCTATCCCGTCCATCTGAACCCGAACATCAGCGGCCCGGTCCACGAGATCCTGTCAGGTCGCGGCAACCTGCACTTGATTCCCCCGGCCGACTACCCCGAGTTCATATGGCTGATGGACCAGGCGACGCTGATTCTAAGCGATTCCGGCGGCGTTCAGGAGGAAGCACCGACTTTGCGCAAGCCGGTGCTCGTCACGCGGGAAACAACCGAACGTCCGGAGGCCGTTGCTGCCGGAGCAACAAAGCTGATTGGTACCGATCCCGACCGGGTCGTTCGTGAAGTCAGCGAACTGCTCACAAATCGTGCTGCGTACGCAGCAATGCAGATCGATGTCAATCCCTACGGTGACGGTCATGCTGCCGAACGCATCGTGAACCTCGCCGTACAAAGACTGGCGATGCTGCGCTCGCAGCTGCCCGCTGCTTCAACTCAGCATCAGTCGCTTCCATACTCTGCATCTTGACCGGTACCGTTACGTCGGCCTCAAGAACAAGTCGCATCAGGTCGAGTACTCGAACTGCCAGTTCACTGAATATTTCCGGCATGTCCGGCAAGGTCATCACGTGCATCTTCGTCGCATCCATCATGTGGCCGTAATCTGCTCGGACTACCAACGATCTAAGCACTTCTATGTCGAGACACTTGGCCTTCGCCCGCTCGCGGAGCACTATCGTGCCGATCGACGGTCTTATAAGCTGGACTTGGCACTTTCCGACGGGTCGCAGATTGAACTTTTCTCTTTCCCTGATCCGCCCGAACGCGTAAGCCACCCGGAGGCTTGCGGATTGAGGCACCTGGCATTCGAGGTTCAGGACGTCAGGGCCTGGAAAGCAAAACTGGAATCATCGGGCGTTTTTGTCGAAGACATGCGACTGGACGAGTACACGAATCGACGCTTCTGTTTCTTCGCCGACCCTGACGGTCTTCCACTTGAGCTGTACGAGCAGTACGCGCCGGAATGACACTTCTGTGTGAAGACAGCAGTAATTCTGGATACAATTCTGTGCCCGAAATCAGGACGCCTCGAAAAGATCGCTACCGAGCCTGAGCCGCAGACCGATCAACGACTTTGTCTTGATTTCAGGTTCTGCTGTCGAATGGAGGGTCCGACACCGTAGAATGGTGTGTGCAAAGCTCACCGCCCGCCAATGACCCCATCTTCGCTCGGCATCTATCCCACCGCATCCGAGAAATACTCATGTTCACTTTCCCCGCTTCGCTTCGCGCACGTGCAGGACTTTGCCTGTTGATATGGGCCGTGTCCTGCATGTCTCTGAATGCCCAGGTGGATTTCAATCGCGAGGTGCGTCCGATCCTGTCGGAGCATTGTTTAAAGTGTCATGGTCCCGATGCCAGACAACGCAGTGCAGATCTGCGACTGGATCTGGAGGCCGAAGCGAAGAAGTCGGCCATCGTTGCCGGCGTGGCCGCAGACAGTGAACTCATTCGTCGCATTCAGTCGACAGATCCCGAATCCGTTATGCCCCCCGTTTCGACAGGAAAAGTCCTGAGGGAGGCTCAAAAGGAAATCCTGCGACAATGGATTCAGGAAGGCGCGAAGTACTCGAACCACTGGGCCTTCCAGCCAATCGCAGCATCGGAACCACTTCTGAATGTCCTTCCCGCGTCAGAGACCGGCACGTCACCCATCGATCGCTTTCTGTCAGACAAACTTCACAAGGCTGGCCTGAGTTTCTCCCGGCCCGTCGGTCGAGGCCAGTTCATTCGTCGTGCGACCTTCGACTTGACCGGCCTGCCTCCCACATGGGCCGAAGTGGAAGCGTTTGAAAGCGACACCGCGGAAGGAAGTGAAGAGCGAATGATCGACCGCCTGCTGGAATCTCCTCGCTATGGCGAACGCTGGGGACGCCACTGGCTG
>JANNGQ010000740.1:0-4171 GCA_031403975.1 Planctomycetota bacterium | reverse complement strand
GGGAAGAGCCTTTCAAAGTGCAGGCGAACGGTGTCGTCGACTATCAGTACTTCAAGGTGGATCCGAAGTTCACCGAAGACATGTATGTCGTCGCGGCCGAGGCCCGGCCAGGCAATGCCGCGGTGGTCCATCATATCATCGCGTTTCTGCAGCTGCCCGGTCAGCGCGAAATCAGCCTTGGCAAAATGCTGATTGGATACGCTCCCGGCACATCGCCGCTGATCTACTCAAAAGACTCGGCGATGCGAGTTCCCGCCGGATCGCAGATTCTGTTTGAGATTCATTACACGCCGAACGGCACGGAACAGTCAGACCGCAGCTACATCGGCCTGAAGTTTACGGATGCCTCGAACGTGAAACACGAAGTCGTCGGACTGGAAGCGATCAATGAACGCCTCAGGATTCCGCCAGGGGCCGGAAACCACCTCGTGACAGCCGACGCACGATTCGGGGAGGACGTGACACTGCTGAGCCTGACCCCGCACATGCACCTGAGAGGCAAGTCATTCCGCTACGACGCCACCTATCCCGACGGGACAACCGAGACGCTGCTGGACGTTCCTGACTACGACTTCAATTGGCAGCTGCGGTACGAATTTGCAGAACCAAAACTGATTCCACAGGGAACAATCGTGAAATGCACGGCGGCCTATGACAACTCAGCCGAAAATGCCAACAACCCGGATCCCACCAAACAGATCACCTGGGGCCAGCAGAGCTGGGATGAAATGATGATCGGCTTCTTTACGGGCGTTCGTCCGATGCAGCCGGAGAATCGCTGAATGCGGTCGTCCGCCAACTGAAGAATCCGGCTGAGTCTGAAACGGAGAGGTATTCGTGATTCCTCAGTCGGCTCCGCGGATACACGTCTGCAGCAGATTGTCACGATACGCGACACGGAACGAAAGGTCGACCGAACGCATGTGAGCACATCGACTCGCGCGCGTGAGGAGGATCGGGATCTGATCCGGCCTTCGAAAACTTTGGCGGGCTGCTAGACTTCGCGCGGATTGGCATAGATGGCAAGTAACACACCTGTCCAGAAACTGAACGCGCTCCATGTCCGCGGAATTGATGGAAGAAACGACTTCGGATGACCGGTCTGTCGGCATCGTGCAGACGAAGCATGTGGATCTGTTTCAGCCTCCGCAGGTCATGACGTTTGCCAGCGGTGAACAGCTCGGACCGGTCTCGGTCGCCTACGAAACCTATGGCACGCTGAACAGGGATGCGACCAATGCCATTTTTGTCTGTCATGCTCTGACAGGTGATGCTCACGCCGCGGGGCTGCACAGTGCTGATGACCCCAAACCCGGATGGTGGGACGGTTTTATCGGACCAGGCAAAGGACTCGACACGAACAAGTATTTCGTGATCTGTGCGAATCTGCTCGGAGGCTGTCAGGGAACCACAGGACCGGGTTCCATCAACAAAGCCACAGGGAAACGGTTTTGTCTGGGGTTTCCATTCCTGACAGTCCGCGATGTTGTGACGGTGCATTCGGAGCTGGTCCAATACCTTGGGATTCAGCGGCTGCTGGCGGTTATCGGCGGAAGTCTCGGCGGGATGCAGGTTCTGGAATGGGCCGTGCAGTTTCCCGATCAGATCAAGGCGGCGATCGTGCTCGCTTCCGCTCCGAAGCTGTCGGCTCAGGGCATTGCGTTTAACGCCGTCGGCCGGCGAGCGATCTACGCGGACCCGGGATTCCTGAACGGCGACTATTACGAGGCCGACGGGCCGCGGTATGGACTGGCTCTGGCGCGGATGGTAGCCCATATCACCTATCTGTCAGAGGATTCGATCGAACTCAAGTTCGGACGGAGGCTTCAGGACAGCAGTCAGTTCGCCTTCAATATGCAGAAAGAAACGGAATTTCAGATTGAGAGTTATCTGCATTATCAGGGCAAGCGGTTCGTTCAGCGGTTCGATGCGAACAGCTACCTTTATCTGACGCGGATGATGGATTACTTTGACCTGGCTGACGGATCGGCTTCCCTCGCGGATGCACTCCGTGGAGTCAGCGCAAGATTTCTCGTAGCATCGTACGATACAGATTGGCTGTTTCCCACGAGCCAGAGCCGCGAACTGGTTTCGGCGCTGTTACAGATGCATCGGCACGTGTCGTTCATCGAACTGCAGTGCCCGTTCGGACATGATTCGTTTCTGATCGATCTGGAACCACTGGCGGCACTGGTTTCGCCGTTTCTGGACCGGACGCTGGCGGCGTGCTGAACAATCTTCGATTTCAGTGCTGAGCAAAGTAGCCATCACGCTCCGCGTGATGAGCCTTCACGTGTGCAACATCGCTCAAACTGGCAGACTGCCACGACCGATCATCGCGAGCTCCTGAAGGCTCGTCACGGGGACCGTGACGGCTACGTTTTCCGAGTCGCGATCAGGCCAGACAACTTCCACCCGGCTTTCTGAACAGTGGCCTTGAGCTTCGGCTTACCCGGGCTCAGTTCATCTCATCCGCCCTGTCGGCCACCAGCAAACCAACGCCATGCTATTCCAGTTCATCGTGAAATGAAGTGCGCAGTTTGGAAATGTGCATTTGTCGTCTGAACTCTCAGAGGGCCGGCGATTCCGGACCAAAGGTCCACCCATTCCAATAGCCTGGGCCAAGCGGCAGCGTCGGCCCAGGAAACAGACACCATGCAAACATTTCAGGCCCAACGGGCCGGCCATTCGGGTGTTGCTCGGGCTCGGGCGACTCTCATCGACTGGTTGGGCCGTGGTGATGGATTGACGCTCGTTGACCTGCCCCGACGCTGTGCCTGGGCCAGGCTATGAGAACGTTTGGGCCGTTGGCCCGGAATCGCATTGCGGTGAGCAATGCAGAATTCGCGGGAATTCAGATACCCCGACGCCACGTTGGATCCCGTTGCACTGGGACCGAAGTGCCTCAAAAAATCCACGCGCACTTCATTTCACGATGAACCGAGTTTTCGTCGAGGTTATGCGGCAACGGTGCGATGCCCGCTGGGTCATCCTGCGGATAGCCAGGCAGAGTGGTTTTGTTCAACTCTGTCGCCTCACCATTTCGTTGATCCAGATCGGGGCGAAAGGCGATGTGCATCCTTTGGAACAAGGATAGTCACGATAGATTCCCAGTTTTTCACCGATCGCGATCGCCCGCTTGCGGTGTTTGGGGAAGTGGATGCCGATTTCCGCAAGGCAGCAGTTCATCGTCCATTGCCCTTCGGGAGCGGCGGTGCCCATCTCTTTCTCGATGCGATCGAGCAACGCTTCGAGGTTGAGTCCTTCCGGGCTCTTCGCGACCCGCCCGGCCGTCAGTTGCCATCCGGCGCGAGCCGCCCAGCGGTCATCCGACGTCATCCATTTTTTGCGAAGAGTCTCTTTATCGGCGTGCTCCTTGACGACATAGGAGTGGAGCCAGTCGGCCACCCAGTCAAAGGTGACACTTCTCACCATTCGATCCATCTCGTCGGCCGACAGGAGATCGACTTTGATCAGCAGCGTCGCCAGAAACTGGGCGTCGATGTTTCCGGTTGCCCATAGAGACAATGCCAATTCGTGATTCGTCTTGATCGTGTTCGCCAGATTCCGAACGTCTCCGCGTTTGACGCCGAACTGATTGTCCCCGGCGCCGCGCTTGGCGTTTTGAACACGCACACCCGCATTGCCCAGCGACTCAAGTTGTCTGAGGGTTTCCTCCAGAGTCACGGTCGTGCTCTTAGTCTGAGCGGGCGTCGTTTTGGCCTTCGCTGCTTTGTTTTTCGTCGCCACCTTGGTTGTCAATTTCTTTACCAATGCACATACCTCTAAGGCTGGCAGCCCAAATGATGGAGATGGAAAACGACAAAATCACCCGGTTGCGGCGAGCGATCGTCCATTTCAAATCCGGCACCCATCGCAACTTATGGTCATCCGCAGTCGATGATCAGGTTGACCACGCAGGAGCCAGTCTACAGCTCAAAGCGATGGTCAACAACAGAAAACTGATGCGGCGCAGAAGCACACAATCAGCATCACAGTGTGTTGATAACTCCCCGGAAAAGCCGCATTCTGAGACCGCTCGTTTGATCGCCGACGAATCGACTGCAACTGTCGCTCGACGACTAAGCCGAGACCTTCGCGGCGATCGAACGCGGATCACATCACTAACGAATCCTCAGATGATGACTGCACTGCAAGTCCAGCCATAAGT
>JANNGQ010000739.1:0-2310 GCA_031403975.1 Planctomycetota bacterium | reverse complement strand
TCTCCTGCCCACAGTCGAAGCACTGCTTACCGGGATTGTGGATGATTCAGTTTTTGAACAGACACAGAAGACGGCGTGGCTCTCCGACCCGCGATCGCGCTGTGACGAAGCGATGAGTCTGGCCCGTCTGTGCAATTCCCCGCGCGATGTGCCGGACAGGATGCTGCAACTTACAGGCGATGGCTGGACCGCACGGCGGTCTCAGGGGTTTCTGCTGTTGAATTGCGGGGCGTCATTGAATCAGGCTGAGCAACCGTCTTTGGATCAGCTTGCAGAATCCCGGTTGTACCTGAAACCAGATGACGTGTGGAACGTGAATGACGTCAGTGGCACTTACGCAGAAGTCGCCGAGGAAATGCGACGCGCTTGAGTTTGTGCGGAAACCTGGCAGGATGTCGCCGAACCGATTGTACCACTCAGTATCTCCTCGAAGAGAGATTGGTTGTTCGGGCATATCTGTTTTCGGCAAACACGATCGGGGCGGCATCCTTTTCAGCCGAGACCACTTTTCATCGTGTCTGAAATCAGGGAAACAGCGAGCCCGACACGGCACCACGGGCCAATTGCGGCATCAGAACGCGATTCCGTGGCCCGAGGCGATACAACGCGACACAGTGTCTCGTTCTCTGCTGCCGCGAGATTCTCATCGCCCGATCGTCTGCTATCATCCCGCTCCGGCGAGATTTTTCCTCGCACCGAAACAGTGAATCGGCCCTTCCGCGGCCGGAGAGTATGCATGACGGAACAGAATCAGATCGAGGTCGCTGCGGATGCCGTGGACCTGCTGCACACGGCGTATGGTCAGCTCCAGGAACAGATCCGCAAAGTCATTGTCGGACAGGACGAAGTTATCGAGCAGCTGCTCATTGCTCTGTTCAGTCAGGGGCATGTGCTGCTGGAAGGAGTGCCGGGGCTGGCAAAGACGCTGATGGTCAGCACACTGGCCCGCAGTCTTTCCATGACATTCTCCCGGATTCAGTTTACTCCGGACCTGATGCCTGCAGACATTACCGGCACCGACATCCTCCAGGAAAACCGGACCACGGGACAGCGTGAGTTCCGCTTTATCCCCGGACCACTGTTTCATAACGTGGTGCTTGCCGACGAAATCAACCGCACGCCGCCGAAAACGCAGGCCGCACTGCTGGAAGCCATGCAGGAACGACAGGTCACTGTTGGCCAGACCATTCACAAACTCAGTACACCGTTCTTTGTGCTGGCGACTCAGAACCCGATTGAACAGGAAGGCACCTACTCGCTCCCCGAAGCGCAGCAGGATCGGTTCATGTTCAAAGTGTTCGTGAGATATCCGACGATGAATGAAGAGCGACAGATTGCCCGTCGCACGACGTCGAATGAAAAGCCCGATGTTCAGCCGGTGCTCACCGGCGAGCAGGTTCTGAACATTCAGACCACCGTACGACAAGTGCCGGTGTCTGATCACGTGATTAACTACACACTGGCGATTGTGCGGCAGACGCGAGTCGGTGAACCGGGAACTCCGCAATGGATTAACGACTGGCTCGCCTGGGGCGCGGGGCCGCGAGCCGTGCAGAATCTGCTGGTTGGTGCTAAAACCCGCGCGCTTCTGGACGGACGAACGACGGTATCCACGGACGACATTCAACAATTGGCGGCTCCCGTGCTGCGGCATCGGATCGTCCCGAATTTCACGGCCGAGAGCGAAGGCATCACGTCCGACAAAGTGATCGAAAGGCTGATTCAGGAAACGCCTGCCAGGGAAAGTGAACTGACGAGTGACCCAGGACTTGGAAAGATTTTTGCGGCCTGAAGAGCTGGCAAGAATATCGCGATTGGAACTGCGGGCACGCCGGGTCGTTGAAGGTTTCGTCTCCGGCATGCATCGCAGTCCGTACTTCGGTCAGTCGCTGGAATTCTTGCAGCACCGCGAATACGTCGCTGGCGACGACTTGCGCCGCATCGACTGGAAGCTCTGGTCGCGATCTGACCGTTACTATCTGAAGCAGTACGAAGAAGACACCAACGTCCGCGTCGTTCTGGTCGTCGACGGCAGCGAATCGATGCAGTTCGCGACTGGTCCGCTTTCAAAGTTTGACTACGCTCGCACCGTCGCCGCTGCTGTAGCGATGCTGGCCCTGAAGCAGCATGATTCCGTTGGTGTCAGCGTTTTCGATTCCGCCGTGCGCAGTCAGATTCCTGCGAGCAGCCGCAAAAATCATCTTTCGACGATTCTCGCCGGGCTTGAAACACAGACCGCTGGAGGCAAGACCGACATCTTTGGAGTTCTGCGTCGAGTCAACGAATCTCTGTCACGGCGAAGTATCGTCG
>JANNGQ010000738.1:0-2427 GCA_031403975.1 Planctomycetota bacterium | reverse complement strand
ATTCTTACGAATCCGGCTACTCTCATGTCCCGGCGAGCCGGGATGAGTCACCTCTGCACCGATTTGAAGCAGCTGCGGCTCCCCCATTCGTAATCAACCGCAGCGGACCACACCGGCCAGAGCTTCATTCGCCACCCGCCGGTACTGCTTCGGGTTCGCGGTATGGCTTGATCAACCCCGCTGGAATCGACTGCCCCTCCCGTCGCCGATTGGAGACGGACAACACATACGAAACCAGATTCCAGATGGTGTCCGGTTCCTTTTCGAGTGCGCCGCGAAAGCCGGGCATCGGCGTTCCGTTGATTCCGTTCATTATCCGGCGATAGATATCCACCGGGTCCTGGCCTCCGCGAAGCATCCCGGAAGTCAGATCCGCCGCACGTGTCGCATGACCCCATGAATCTTTCCCGATGTTGTCTTTAGTATGACCGCGTCCGTCTTCGCCGTGACATTTGCTGCAGCCCTTCGTCAGAAACGCTTCACGACCAAATGCAACGCGTTCCGAAGTGAGTTCCGGTTGAGGTGTCAGTGGTTGCGTCAGGCCCGACACAGCGTCCGCCCATCGCGTGCGGACGTCACCGATCAATTCGGGAACGTACTCCGGATCCAGCTCGTCGGAGTTGCCGGCTTCACTTGCCAGCTGGAATTCGAGTTCCCCTCGTTGAGCCAGTACGAGGACATAATCGGTAACGGCCTCCAGATCCTTCGACGGCAGAAGGCTAAATGCCGGCATCGAAGTGCCTGGAATTCCTCTCTTCAGAGTCGCCGTCAGATCTTCGCGACGAGGCCTCGCTCCATACGCGGTTGATGTGAACTTGAAGATCCCGAGTGTGTAGTCCCGCGGTCGCGGATACATGTGCTGCGCGACGTCGCCGTTTCCGTCGCCTGAAACTCCATGGCATTGAACACAGCGCTTCAGGTAAACACGTTGGCCGTGCTTCAGATGCAATCCTTCATCGAACGTCATCTCCCGGTCACTGACCAGTGCGGGCTTCAATGCAGTTCCGGACTGTTCCTGCACGATTTTCGTCACTTCACTCAATAACTCGGGCTTCAGAGCCGCTGCTTGTGCCGAGACCTGCCACTGAGGCGGTTCAGCACGATCACAGCCACTGAACGCCAGCAGACAGAGAACGGCGGCAATCGCGCAGGAGAACGGGATCGTTGCCAAAGTTGTGAACTGTCGGCTCATGTGCCTCTGTGCTCAGGGACTGATTCTGTTGCATCCGGATCATCATGTGACACCACGATCGCATCGCGACACACGATCTGTCGCGGCGGACCTGATCGGCTGCAGCATCGTTGAGCCAAGCCGAATTGCACGATGCGTGCCAAACCGCTGCATTCCGAAAGGCGCGCAGCCGGTGTCCGGTACGACTCTGTGAGAGCACACAGATTGCCCGGCTGATTGCCGCATGGCTCAGATTCTCAAGACCGCGAGTGCGAGGCAACGACAATGCCGCAGGCAGCGTTCGATGGAACCGCACACCAGTTGTGTGCTGTCTCGCACACATGCGCACAAACGTCGCGGCGACGAGTTATGCTGAAGCATAACCTACTGGCTGAGTGCTCGGAGAGATCGACAGCCGCGAAGCTATTCCCCGATGTCTCCGAGTTCGCGGCGGAGGCGGAGGAGCACGCGGGATTTGGCAACGCGGACGGTGCCGGGTTTCATGTCGAGGTCGGCCGCGACATCGCTCGCGGTGCGGCCCTCGACGACGACTTTCCAGAAGGCTTGCCATGTCCGTTCGTGGAATTCGCCGCGGATGGACTCCAGCGCTCGGAGGAGGACGTCATTGAAAACGGGATCCTCCGCGGAACCTATTTCAGAGATCGAAAGATCCGGGTCGACGGTGTCGTTCGCTGCGGGATCCTGGATTTCCTTCAATCGCCTGGACGCCTCGGTTCCGCCGGCCCCTTCGAGTTCGCGGCTGCGGCGATGGAAGTAGTCCAGCGTCTTGTTGCGGGCAATCACCATCAGCCAGCCCCGGAAGGTATCGCCCGGGCGATCCTTGCGAAAACGGACAAGATGAGCGGCCACGGAGGAAAAAGTATCCTGAAGCACATCGGCAATATCCTGCGGCGAAACACCCCAGCGGCGGCACCAGGAAGCAACCAGCGGAGCGTAGAGCGTGACCAATCGCTCCCAGGCCGCGGCATCGGCCAGGCGGGCCTCGCTGAGCAGGCTGCGGGAAGTAGAACCCGCCCGCGCATGTTGCTCTGAAGCTTCGGTCACAGGCGGCCTCCCTGCCGCCGCCTCGAGATGGAAGTGACGGCAATGCTGAGGACGACGAGCAGCGTGGAAATCGACGCCATCATTGTGAATGCCCCGCGGAGACCGGCCTGTGTGTTCTCGATCTCGCGGTCAAGCGGACGGACGATTTTCAAAACGCCGACAACATCTCCCACCAGCCAGTCGCGCTTCGG
>JANNGQ010000737.1:0-2154 GCA_031403975.1 Planctomycetota bacterium | reverse complement strand
GCTGCTTCTCGCTGAGCTGAATTCTCGCTGCCGTCCCTGGCATGGCTTGACCTCCCGCCTCAAAATCGAAGACTGACGGGAGATACGCGACTTTCCGATTTCATGAAACCCCAATTGAGAGATGTGGCACTAGCCACCGGTTTCTGTTCCGGCGGCAGGGGCGAAAGAAACCGGCGGCTAGCGCCTTGCCGCTCATGCAAATGTGCCGGGGCGTGTATGCACTAGTCTGTTTTGACCTCGACGAACACGTGTACGGATCAACTGAACGGCGGCTCAGATTATGGCTGCAGCAACTTCAATGCGATAGCCATTCTCCGCTGGCACGACGCAGGCGCTGACAATCTGCCGATTGTCGTCCTGAAACAGCTTAAGTTTTCGTTCGATGAGCGATTCCATGTCCTTCCGCATCAAAGCAATATCCTCAGCAGAAGATTTCGGGCTGATTCTCTGGTAGCTCTCGAAGTATCGATTCAGCTGAAACTGCTGAGTTTCGGCGGAACCACAGGCCATATTCCATGCGGAACAAACGGCTGTCAGTCGAGCGTGTTTGTCATCCAGAGTTGCGCCGACGTTGATAAACTTGGCTCCTACAGTCGCAATCCTCTCGCTCAGTTTTTGTCTCGGCACGGCGTTCAATTTCATGACGTCGTTCGTCTCCACTCTTCGATTCACTTTTTGCAAAACCCTGCCGGAAGGAAGCCTGGCGGACGGATGTGAGGATTCTACACTGCCACCTTTTACAGAGAAACGAAGCTCGCGGAAAACTTCTTGCCAACTCAGGGGCGCTACTCAATCGTACTCGCTTTGTAACCCAAAGCGTCAGTTTTGAAGTTACGCATTTCGAGTCTCGAAAGGGCGGTCCCGGCGCGCAGGGATAGGCAGTGGCATGAGCCACTGGTTTCAGAGCGTGGAGTTTCGAGAGCCCGAAGGGCAACGCCGTTAAGGATTTTTGACGAGAACAGGATCGCAGGAAACCCCCTCATCCGGCCTACCGGCCACCTTCTCCCCCGAATCAGGGGAGAAGGGACAAGAGGACAATATTCATCACCGGAGGATCGATCGCCAGGACTGGGACAGAAATAAGTGGGGCACGATTCCATCGTGCCAAGCACGTTAAACCCGTGCTCCACGTCCGGAAGACGACAGTTATTTCTGCGCCGGTCCTTAGCCGGTTATCTCACCAAAGTGGAGCCAAGCCCCGGTCACTCTCCCGTAAACCCTTCCCGCAGATCGGTTAACACACCTTCGTCCGTCGGATAAGGCGACGGTTGCAGTGCGCGGAGGGGAAGCGGGACGTTGTCCATGCGATAGGCAGTTCCCGCGGCGTGCAATCCATAGACGGCGGTCGTGAAACGCACGTTGGGAGTGAACTCCAGCGGAACGTTCGGATAATCAATCACGATCGTGGGGATGGACTTCAGGTGGTCTCGTGCGGTGCGGGAGAAGTAGGGGATTGTTTCCGCTCCGACAATCACGCACAGATCCGATTCGCACCGTTCGAGCAATTCGTTTGCTGTAAACTCCCCGGGGTTATAACGCGGGTAACCTCGCGAAAGATCGACCCCAAACGGGTAGCCGGTTTGCCAAAGCAACACATTGTCCGCACCCGAGACATCACCCTGCATGCGCATCCGACGGGCGGTGAAGCGAGTGACAGCGTTGAGGTCTGCGACCAACTGCAGCAACGCCGCCACATGGATGTGTCCGGACTCCGTCGGTTGACTGCCGTCCCACATTCTCGAACCCGCCAAACCCAGACCAAAGAATACCGTCCCGTAGCGACAATTCTTCATGAGTTCCATCAGTCGCAGCACCGGTTCTGTCACACCTCTCAATTGAGTACCTCGCAGCAGGGCGCGAAGTTGTGCCACGATTTCAAAGTCGCCGTCGGGCGGTACAGGAATGATCAGATCGGCTTGACCACCGCTCGGAGACAGTTTCCAGTCGGCGACTTTTCCTGCTTCGCCAATCATCACGACCGTCCGGCTGTCGCGGCCATCGGGACAGTATCTGCCCGGCGCGAACACAGAATAGCGATCAGCATGGCGTGGATGTGAAGCCGCCGGATGACAACCCCAGAAGATCACCAGGTCGGCGCGATTGCGTACCTCGCCGAGAGTGCAAGTCACTTCTCCGACTTCCTGCAGCGCCATG
>JANNGQ010000736.1:0-10192 GCA_031403975.1 Planctomycetota bacterium | reverse complement strand
GAAACGGAACTGATCCTGTCCCAGCTTTTCGACAGACTGCAGAACCTGCGTGATGCCCAGACTGAATCGCGCTGCCGCGTCATCCGGCTTTGCCTTGAGTGTCAGCTCCATTGCGGCTGCACCGTCGGCCAGACGGCCTTCAGTCAGAAATTTCTCGATCGCCGGTGGTTGAGCTGCAGCGTGATTGCCGCTGACCAACTGCGACATCGCAGCGAAGACGACTGCAGTCAATCTGAGGAATGCTGGCTGATGTAATTTCATGAGGGAACTCCAATGGTTGATGGCCCACGGTGACACGACGTAGTCGAGCACTGTAGCATGATGCATGGGAGCTCAACCATGACGCCGACCGGCGATGACCAGAATCCAAACGAGGCACCGCTTGTAACTGCGACCATTGCGTCGCCCGAACGCCGGAAGCGATCGCTCACATACATTGAATAGGCGATCGGAATCGTGCTGGCGTTCACCGCGGGTGGAATCGTTTACGCAGCGACGTGTTTAGGGCTAGGATCTTTGGTGTTAGCAAACTGCAACGAACGCAATTTTGTCAACAGTCTGTTGTTAATGTACGCAGTCGTGTTGATTGCGATCATCGCAGGCATTGCATCCGGGATTTTCGTCGCTATTTCGTGGAATCGTTCGCGGAAGGACTGAAGCGAATCGTCTCGTTCCCGGGCTCCTTCGCGTCTCGTTCCCGGGCTCCGGCCTGGGAACGACCTTGGCGATGACGCAAAGAGCCCAAAAGTGTATCATTCCCATCGTGTTCGGCGTCCGAAACAGACGTTCAGGTGCCGAGTTGAAATCTGAGAATCGGGTTCAGGCGAGATGGCATTCAGTACCCTCTTCATCCTTGCTGCCGTTTTCATCGGGCTGATGTTCCTGGTGACTCTGGGAACGTCCGGGTTCGTATTCTTCAACGTCTTCAGGAACTTCAATCGCGCGATGAAAAATACAGAACCTCAGGACGACAATACCGGGCGGGACGGGTCTGACGGCAAGCGCCGTGCAATGGATGCATTGAGCCAACTGCCGGCTGGTTCCTCCGCCGGAAAGTGTCGCAGTTGCGGGGCCACGGTCGACAGTACCGCCGAGCTTTCGCCGGACGGAAAGGTTCGGTGCAATTACTGCAATGCATGGTCCAGCATCTATGAATCATAATGTAGCCCTCACGCTCCGCGTGAGGAGCGTGGCAGGTACAGCATGGTAAACCAACCGGGGTGTCGTTCCGTTTGATTGGTGTGGCAGGATCTTTCTTCCGGAAAGCAGTTGAAGTAGATCCTGCGTGCCGGGCAGGATTTTCGCCGCAAGGCGAACCTGTGCGACGTTCAATCAACAAACCAGGCCGATTCCGGCGGATCTCATGCACTCAGGTCGCGGCAAGCCGCGAAGTCCCGCTCGGCAAGCGGGACCTACAGACGAAGCAGGACACGCAGATTGACGGGTTCCAGTGACACAGAAGTTCAGGGCGACGATGATCGTGAGCGATCACGACAGCTGAGTCTGCAGATCAATAAGGCTCCGGCAGAGATCGAAGGCTATTCGATCGTCCGTCGTCTGGGCACAGGAGCGTACGGAATCGTCTGGCTGGCCCGCGAAGATCGCACGGGCCGCATGGTGGCGATCAAGTTTTATCCTCATCGCCGGGGTCTGAACTGGTCGATGCTCAGCCGCGAAGTCGAGAAGCTCGCTGCGGTCTACACGTCACGCAATATCGTGCGGCTTCTGGATGTCGGCTGGAACGCCGAACCACCGTACTTTGTGATGGAGTTCGTCGAAAATGGTTCCCTTGGAAACCACCTTCTCCGCGGCGCGCTGTCGGTGGATGAATCGATCCGCATCATCCGCGAAATCTGCAGCGCACTGATTGATGCTCACGGAGCCGGCGTGCTGCACTGCGATCTGAAGCCGGACAACGTGCTGCTCGACGGTCAGATGCATGCCCGCCTGTGTGACTTCGGACAATCGCGGATGTCGCATGAGCAGAGTCCGGCACTCGGCACATTGTATTACATGGCCCCCGAACAGGCCGACCTGGAAGCACTGCCCGATGCCCGCTGGGACGTGTATGCGGTCGGAGCACTGCTGTATCACATGCTCACCGGCAGCCCGCCGCACCGGAATGAATCGACTCAAAGACAGCTGGAGTCGGCTCAGTCGTTGGACGAGCGACTGAAGGCGTACCAACAGATGATCCGGACATCCGGCGTTGCGACAGCTCATCGCAGTGTCCGAGGTGTGGATAAGCGGCTGGCAGAAATTGTGGATCGCTGTCTGGCCGTCGATGCAGGCGATCGTTTCCCGAATGCTCAGGCCGTGCGGGATGAACTGGATTCGCGCGACCGCCAGAGGGCTCGTCGTCCGCTGCTGATGCTGGGCGTTGTGGCCCCGGTGCTGCTGATGGCCGGGATGGTGCCGATCTTCGTGAATGCCCTGAACAGAAATCTGGAAATCACTGAACAGCAGTTGACGACCCGGGCTCTCGAAAGCGACGCGCTCTCCGCCCGACTCCAGGCAGCAGCCCTGGAGCATGAACTGGGCGACCGTCTGGATGAACTGGAGACGATTCTTTCCGACAAAGAGCTGAAAGACAAACTTGAAGAACTGATGCAGAGAAGCTCTGACGACATCGTCTCAGAAATGCGATCCGACGCGGCTAAGCCAATCGTCGAGCGACAGCCGTGGATGCAGCTTCTGGACATGGCATGGGAACGCGCAAATGCCTCGAATGTACGTCGTAAACGTGGCGTTGACACGAGCTGGTTTCTCACGGACCGCGCCGGATTTCAGATCTGGCGGCGTGATTTCAGTGATCGCACAATTGGACGCAACTTCGCTTATCGCGACTACTTTCACGGTCGAGGTCTCGACTACGACCGTGAACGAATTCCGGCGGACATCGCTCCCCTGACATCACCGCATGTCAGTATCGCCTACAAAAGTACAACAACCGATCGAATGACGGTGGCACTGAGTGTCCCCGTACGCAACTCGGCCGGTGACGTTATCGGCGTCTTCGCCAGATCCGCCCATCTGGGTGAACTCCAGGCACGACTGGGCCAACGGATGATTGATGCAGACGCAGTCGGCCCCGGTTCCACAAGCGTCCAACGCATTATCGCACTGGCAGAGTACCAGGATTCGGGCGGACTTGGGCTGCTGGATCATCCGTTGCTGACGGAAGCATTTGTGCGTGCCGCCGAGGCTGCTCAAAGTGACGACGAACTTTTCGGGCAGCTCACAATGGATGCACCCACTGTCGCCGAAATCCAGAAGCAGCTGGATTCCACACCCGGCGACTTTTCTGCGGCCAAACTGGAGCGATATCGCGATCCTGTAGAGCGGCTCGATAACTCATCCGCGAATGCGTTTCGAGGCGAATGGATGGCGGCCATGGCTCCAGTTCAGGGAACGGGATGGATTGTGATCGTGCAGGAGCAGCGTGATGCAGCGCTGCAACCGGTTCAGACCATGACGGACCGCGCGAGCCGTCAGGCCTGGCTTGCCGTCCTGATCGCCGTCGCCATGATGGCCGTCGTGTGGTTCTTCGTCTGGCGCGCCTTCAGTCGCGCAGGGGCTCCACGGTCAGTGGTGTAAGTTTTCCGTGGGGCAGGCTTTCAAGCCTGCCTCGGACGGATTCATAAGAGGCAGGCTTTCAAGCCTGCCCCACGATGCGATCACGCCAGCATCGCTCTCGCCGAGCGCAGCAGTTCCGCCGTTTCCCCAAAGCTGATACAGCCGTCGGTGATACTGATGCCATATTCCAGTTTTGAAGGATCTTCGCCGAGATTCTGCTGACCTTCGCGGAGGTTGCTCTCCAGCATCAGTCCGACGATCTCTTCATTGCCCGCAGCCCGCTGGCGGATTACGTTGTTCCAAACAATCGGCTGTCGGCGATAGTCCTTGCTGGAATTCGCATGGCTGCAGTCAACCACAAGTCGCGGCGGCAGTTTCGCGTTGCGAAGCAGTTTTCCGGCTTCGGCGACGTGTGCGACTTCATAGTTCGGACCGTTGCGACCGCCGCGCAGAATCAGATGCACTAACTCATTTCCGCGAGTATTCATCACGCACGTTTTTCCGTCGTGATCAATTCCCAGGAACCTGTGCTGAGCGCGGGCCGCCTTCATTG
Source organism: Planctomycetota bacterium (assembly GCA_031403975.1). Lineage (GTDB taxonomy): Bacteria > Planctomycetota > Planctomycetia > Planctomycetales > Planctomycetaceae > SXXK01. The sequence goes on along the minus strand of JANNGQ010000736.1, from coordinate 6,063 downwards.
CGTTGATCGCGACTTCCAGGCTGCCTTCCGTGCTGTTCTTGAATCCGACCGGCATCGAAAGTCCGCTCGCCATCTGCCGATGCGTCGGTGATTCCGTGGTTCGTGCTCCGATCGAAGCCAGCGTGATCAGGTCTGCGATGTACTGCGGAGTGATCGGTTCAAGCATTTCCGTAGCCGCTGGCAACCCGACCTGATTGATCTCCAGCAGAATCTGACGCGCCTTGCGCAGTCCGGTGGCAATGTCAAATGTGTCATTCAGATGCGGATCGTTGATCAGCCCCTTCCATCCGACCGTCGTGCGCGGTTTTTCAAAATAAACCCGCATGATGACAACCACGCGGTCCTGCACTTCATCGGCGACCGACTTCAGCTTTTGAGCGTACTCAATCGCCATCTCAGGAATGTGAATCGAACACGGCCCGACGATCGCGATAATTCGCTTGTCGTCGCCTCGCAGAATGTCTTCGATGGTCGAGCGCGACAGACTGACATGCTCGGCAACAGACTGAGAAAGCGGGAATTCTCGCTTCAGTTCGGCCGGCGAAATCAACGGCGCTGTGCCGACAATGTTGACGTCCTGAAGCGGACGGGACACGGTTTTTTCTGAAGGCATAGGAATCAAGAGTCAAAATGAGGATATGGGAATCGAAGTGTTCAACCGACAGTTGACTGCTGCGCGCGGCAGCAGCGATCTACTGTTGTCCAGCCGCTCCGCCGGCTGGGATTCGTCGTTGGTTGAACGGTAATTGCGGCATTTCACTCCGCTCAATGGCCTGCGCAGGCACCCCGCCGTCGGAGCGGCGGGCCAACAGTAGAAACGCACGGCCTCCGAATGAACAACGACTCTTGTCGGAGTATCGAGGAAGCTGCCGTCCCATTCAATCGGGACGAACCGCGGCATTCATCCCGCCGATCAGCGTCCGCAGATGCAGTTCGACACCCTCCGCAAGCCGATCGACGTTGTAGCCGCCTTCGAGGAGGCTGACGAGTCTGCCATTCGCGTGGGTATCGGCCACTTGCTGTACCAACTGCGTGAGCCGTTCAAAGTCTTCCGTCTCCAGTCCCAGCGAACCGACCGGATCTTCGGCATGAGCATCAAATCCAGTGCTGATGATGACAAGTTCCGGGCGCATGTGTTCGGCTGCCTGAGTCAGCATGGATTCGAAAGCCGACAGATAATCCCCGCGCGAGATTCCGAACTTCAGCGGCAGATTGAACGTCGTCCCCAGTCCCGCACCGTGGCCAGTCTCAGTTTTGCGGCCCGTGCCGGGATAAAACGGGAAACGATGAGCCGAAAAAAAACCGACCTGTCCGTCTTCGTAGAACACATCCTGAGTCCCGTTGCCGTGATGCACGTCCCAGTCAACAATGAGCACTCGATTCAGCCCCAGCCGCTGAACGGCTGTCCGGGCCGCCACTGCGGCATTGCCAAGCAGACAGAATCCCATCGGCCCATCTGGCAGGGCATGGTGTCCCGGAGGTCTCACGAGGCAAAGCGCGGACTTGCCCGCACCGGCGACAACTCGCTCGACGGCATCCACCGCTGCTCCGCACGCCAGCCACGCCACATCGGCGGACTCGGGACTCATGACGGTGTCCGTCTCAATCCTGCCGCCGCCGTTCTTGGCGAATGCCCGCACCGACTGAACATGCTCTGCCGAATGCACGCGCAGAACGTCAGCATCGTCGGCCGCTTTGACGGAAATCCGATGGACCCGGTCGAGTAGTCCCGATTTCTGCAGCCGTGCCTCAATGGTCGCCAGCCTGAGAGCACATTCGGGGTGCCGTCCGGTGTCGTGGAGTTTGAATCGATCGTCAAAGTAAAGAAGTGTCATCCGGGATCTCGCGTGTGATGTGCTCCCCGTAACCTCGTTCGTTTAACGGCAAGCCGCAGGCGACGGATACAATCCGGCACAGTCATCGACTTACCCTCGCCGCGCACTCACCATCGCCTGCGGCTTGCCGTTAAACAATGCATTCTGAAGGGACGCATTGTTCAATTCCCATCAACGATTCTCTAGACTCCCACGCCGCCAACTTTGCTTCCGTCCGGATTTCTGATCAGGAACAGACTCGTGAAACTTGCCAGGGTTCGGCTCAATGATGGTTCTCTCCGAGTTGCCGTCGTTCATGACAGCGCCGTGCAACCGCTGGACCTGACTCAGATCAACGCATGCCATTCGCTGATGGATATCCTGAATTCCGCCGACCCCGGCGGGCTGGCTCGTTTTCTGCTGAAGCCCGATACGAAGCCGGTTGAGTTCGTTGATCTGACATTTCTTGCGCCAATCGACAGACAGGAAATCTGGGCCGCCGGTGTGACCTACAAGCGCAGTCAGGTGGCGCGGATGGAAGAGTCCGAGTCTTCCGCATCCAACTACGACAAAGTCTACACGGCCGAACGGCCGGAACTGTTTTTCAAAGCCACGGCTCATCGAGTCTCCGGGCCGGGGCAGCCGCTGCGAGTCCGGTCCGACAGCCAATGGAGCGTACCCGAACCGGAATTTACACTGGTAATGAATCCCACCGGCCGAATCGTCGGTTACACAATCGGCAACGACATGTCGGCTCGCGACATCGAAGGAGAGAATCCGCTCTACCTGCCGCAGGCAAAGCTCTATTCTCAATGCGCCGGACTCGGACCGTGCGTACTCCTTGCAGAAAAACCCCTTGAACCGGATACCGTCGAGATTCAGCTCACGATTCGCCGAGGCGGCGAGCCGGTCTTCACGGGAGCGACTAAACTCAGCCAGATGAAAAGGACTCCGGAAGAACTTGCCGGCTGGCTGTACCGCGAAAACGACCTGCCCGACGGTTCGTTCCTCATGACCGGAACCGGCGTCGTCCCGGATGACAGCTTTTCACTGGATCAGGGCGATGAGGTCTCCATCTCAATCACGGGCATCGGTACATTGACGAATCCGATCGTGAAGGGCGGGCAGGATCACTGATAGTCGCGGTCTGTTACTGGTCGGTGAGCGATTTACTGTTGGCCCGCTGCTCCGTCAGCGGGGCGCAAGCACATGACATCGTGTGTCGAATGATGCGGGACTGCCCGTTCAGCCAACGAAGAATCCCGGCCGGCGGAGCGGCCGGACAACAGTAAGTCCATTTCCACCATGCAAAACCCGCCACGCAAAATGACCGTCCCTGCCTTTCGCGAAGCGGCAGCGCGCGGTCAGAAACTGACGATGCTGACGGCGTACGATTATCTGTGGGCCGGGATTCTGGATGAGGCCGGAGTTGACAGCATTCTTGTCGGCGACAGTCTGGCGATGATCGTGCAGGGGCATTCGACGACACTGCCCGTGACGATCGACCAGATGATTTATCATGGTGAAGTCGTCGTGCGCGCTGTCCGGCGGGCGCTCGTGATTGTCGACATGCCGTTTATGTCGTATCAGGTCAGTGCGAAGCAGGCGGTGCGCAATGCTGGTCGGATCATCAAAGAAACCAGTGCGGACGCCGTCAAGCTGGAGGGCGGTGCGATTCAGGCAAAGACGATCCGCGCGATCGGGCGAGCTGATGTTCCCGTGATGGCTCACGTCGGGATGAGACCTCAGGCCGTGCGACAGCTCGGCGGGATGGGAAAAATCCAGCGCAATGAGCAGCAACTGCTGGACGACGCCCGTGCGGCGGAGGATGCGGGAGCATTCGGACTGCTCCTGGAACTGGTTCCGGAAGACATTGCCGGACGGATCACGGAGGCTTTGAGCATCCCCACGATCGGCATCGGCGCCGGTTCAAAATGCAGCGGTCAGGTGCTGGTTGGTCCCGACATGCTTGGTCTGAATACCGGCTTCACACCGAAGTTCTTGAAACGGTTTGGAGATCTGCGAACCAGTGCACTCGATGCTGTCCGGGGCTACATCGGCGAAGTGCAGTCCGGCGAATTCCCGGATGCCGCTCATTCGCATTCATAGTTCCCGTCTCGTCTGGCGGCAGGCCGCACGCGGCGTTCGCGGTTTGAGACTCCGTCCCCTGCGGCTTGTCGTTCATCGCGTCCTGGAGTTCACACTACCTCCCGGTCGCCGCCGCCTTCGCCTCAATCGCGTCATGAATGTTCTGCATATGCGTTCGGTACTGATGATCGAATTCATCGAAAGAGACGCCCGCGATCTGTGTCAGCGAGGGCTCGTCCAGAACCATTGACGAATCCGGACGGTAAACCGCAGCCAGCAGTGCGGTCAGATCGTCACGGTACAGACCGTCCTCGTAATGCATCAGAAAATGTGCAAACCCGGAAGCCTGCGTGTACAGCGGACTGACCTGCGGATGCCCCTGAAACTCGTCCTTGCCGAGCGCGAAAAACTGCTGAGTCGGCAGATAGAACTGAAACGCCGGGTCCAGCATTCGTTGTCGAGCCGTGTCGAACCGCACATAATCCGGTCGCCCGACCGAGACATTGCCGTCGACGACTTCAAATGATTCGAAATAACACGCCAGCCCTTCAATGATCCAGAAGTTGGATTGTTCACACAGCGTCCAGTCGGTCGCCCGTTTCTGCTTCAGTTTCAAGGCTCGCGCCCGCGCAGCCGCGCGCCGATCGTCGGTGGTGGCGATGTCCAGAATCTGATGCGTCGCCTCGTGATACAGTGTCGAGAAATCTTTGCGATCCGGGTTGGCGAAAAAGTACGAGGTCCGATCCGGCTGCCAATACAGTCCGTTGGTTTCCACAGTCGGCGGAACTTTGCCTTTCACCTGTTTCTGATATTCCTCGCGCGTTGCGTAGTAGTAAACTTCCATCGGCTTCTGTTTTCCGCCTGAGGATCGCTGAACGGCGTCTTCAAATCGATCCTGCAGAGCCTGAGGCGTATCAAAGAATGCTGCAAAGTTCTGCTGCAGCCAGCGATGAAAGACTTCCAGATTCTGAGACAGCTCAAGACCGGCCTCAAGACTGACGTTCGTTCTGATCAGGAAGTGTTCACTGAGAACTTCCCAGGCGTTGCGGAAGTCTCGCCGCAGCTCGGCATCCTTTTCGACGCTGACCCAGTCACCTTTCCAGGGCCGGAGTCCGTCTTCGTAACGGGCCACATTGCCTGCCGGAATCCAGCCAAACCGGGCATGATAGATCCGCGGCTTGCTGCCGCTCCGCATCTGCTTTTCAAATGGCGACACCCATTCGCCCGCGTAGCCGGGTTCTTCTTTGCGGACCGGATCGGCGAAGAGCTGCTGCCCCAGCACGGAACGCGCGTATTTGTGGTCCGGATCGACACGGACCACGTCTCCGATCAGCATGAAAGCGAGCGACGGAAATCCGGCCCGCAGTGAGGACCGCGCGAGCGTGTAGAGTTCCTTCGCGCGTTCTTCGCGATGATGCCGAAGCTGCAGCTGCCACTGCTGCTCCGTGATCGGGAGGTTCTTTGCGACAGGAGGTGTGACCAGCACAGGCGGCTCCGTGTCCGCGGACGAGCCCTGCAGACTGTGGGAAAGCTGCTGCACGGAAGCCGCGGCCTCAGGAAGCTGATGTTCCTGACACCATGCTCTGACCGACGCCACGTCCGCCTGAAGGCCGTCGAGAATCAGCTGCCGTTTTTCGAGGATCTGCCGGTGTCGCCGATCCCGTGTCGCGTCTTCATCGGCCCGACCGGAGTTGGGAAAAACGATCGCAGCCACGAGCAGAACGAGAACACACCTGTGCGCTGTGATTCCTCGTCGTATGGCTGCCTGCTGAAAACAAACCATGCACTGATACTCCCGTTTCTCCGGCGGCGTGAGTCACAACGACAATACCATTTCGGATTATTGATTCCGAAGAATATCAGCGATCGGCAGTCCCGAGAACGCGAATCCCGTTGCCAGTTCTGAGCGGGACAACTTAAGACCTGTCCGGCTCCGGAAACAGGACGTACACTACGGCTGACGCAGAATGCTCCTCCTCCGGCATCGGGGTCAGATGCAAGGTGACGGACCGCGTCCCCCTTCCCGCACTCGCCTGAGTGCGGGCCGCCCTCGTTACGCCGAAAGCAACGACGACATGAAAACTCCTGCCGTTTGCAATGACGATTCAAGACACCTCTTTAGCTCTGTGTGATGCCTATGTCCGAAACGGCTCAGAATCTG
>JANNGQ010000735.1:0-2926 GCA_031403975.1 Planctomycetota bacterium | reverse complement strand
GGAGAAGCACAAAGAGCGTCTTGCCGCACTCGAAGTCGGCCGCGTCAAACAGCTGCAGAAAATTGCCGATGCGGTCAGCAAGTACAGTGCCACGATCGAGGCACACGCGACGGCCGACAATCATCTGTACGGTTCGGTTGTGGCTCGAGACATCAGCGAAGCACTCAAAGCGGCAGGGCATCCAGTCGACGCTGAACATGTACGGCTGGACGGACCAATCAAGGAACTGGGCATGTACACCGTGAAACTGAAATTTCACGAAAAAGTTCAGTCCGAAGTCAAAGTCTGGGTTGTTCCATCCGCCACCAGCGGTTAGTGGGTTATCCGGCAGTCGGCCGATGAGGGCGCCTCGCCGCGTCCGAGACAGAACACAATTCAGATCCTCAGGCATTCGTTTGTCTGAGGACTTTTTTTTCTGGACGGTCTTCCCGATGGCTGATGACAAGCTGAGACTGCCGCCGCAGAATCTGGATGCCGAGCGAGGTGTTCTGGGAAGCATCCTGCTGATGAACGAGGCCATCGACGAAGTCGGTGAATCTCTCAAAGCCGAACATTTCTACAGCGATCCCCATCAGAGAATCTACGCGGCGATTCAGCACCTTTACGAAAGCGGAATCCGTGGAATTGATGCCATCACACTGGCGGAAGAGCTGGTCCGGCGCGGTGAGTTTGAAACTGCTGGCGGACCGTCGTATCTGGCTGAAGTGCTGGATTCCGTTCCGCACGCTGCTCATGTGCGCTATTACTCGACGATCGTCCGCGAAAAATGGATGCAGAGGAGTCTGATCTATGCGTGTACCGAAATTCTGAGCGACTGCTACGATGCGGCCGAGGATATAGATTCCCTGCTGCAGGCGGCGGAGCGGCGGGTCTTCAGCATTCTCGAACAGCAGGGGAATACGGCCAGTATTGCGATCGGCGATATCCTTCTGGATGCATTCAGTCGGATTGAAGAGCGACTGCACAAGACGGGTGACGTCACCGGGGTAGCCTCCGGGTTTGCGGATCTGGATCACCATACGACCGGTTTTCAGGCGACAGAGCTTATCATCCTTGCAGCCCGACCGAGTATGGGTAAGACGGCGCTCGTCTGCAACATTGCCGACGCAGTGGCACGGAAGTCCGGAAAGAGTGTGTTGCTGTTCAGTCTGGAACAGTCCAATCTGGAACTGGCTGAGCGATTTCTGGCTCTGAGTGCCAGAATCAACGGACACGATTTGCGCGCCGGAAACCTGACCGAAGCGCAGCATGACCGTCTGGTTCAGGCTTCCGATGATCTCACGCGGCTGCCGCTTTTCATTGACGACCGCCCCGCCCGCACGATGACTCAGATCAGTGCGATCGCGCGGCGGCAGCACCGGAAGAATCCGCTGGGGATTATCATGATCGATTATCTGCAGCTGATTGAGCCCGAAGAGAAGAATGCTCCGCGCGAGCAGCAGATTGCACAGATTTCACGTCGGCTGAAATTCCTTGCCAAGGAACTGCACGTCCCTGTGATTGCGCTGGCGCAGCTGAATCGGGGAGTGGAGTTGCGTGAAGACAAGAGGCCGCGGCTGGCGGATCTGCGTGAAAGCGGTGCCATCGAGCAGGATGCCGATATGGTGATGTTTCTTCACCGTCCGGACGCTTACGATCCGGAAGACCGGCCAGGCGAAGCCGAAATCATCATCGCCAAGCACCGCAATGGACCGACGGGTCTCATTCGACTGACCTGGCGGAAGGAGTTTATGCGTTTCGAAAACCACAGCCCGATGGCAGATAACGATTTCAATCTGTAGGCGAGTCAGGCTTCCGGGGTTTTCAGGTCGAAGGCAGATCTGACGCAGTTGCGACCGGATTTCTTGGCTGCATACAGGCACCTGTCGGCGACGGATAACAGCTGATCGACGGTCGTTGTTGTTAAAGCGTCGAATTGTGCAACACCGAGGCTGCAGGTCACATTGACGATGCCGGAACGGGTTTGAAACGGCTGAGCCGAAGTGGCCAGCCGAAGCCGCTCGGCAATCATGGCAGCCTCAGTCAGCGGAATTCCGGCGGCGATAACCACAAACTCTTCCCCGCCCAGTCGGCACAACGAATGTGTCGGCTCGAGTGTACTCCGCAGCCGTTCGCAGAAGATCCGCAGCACTTCGTCGCCGACGAGATGTCCCCATGTGTCGTTGACATTTTTGAAGAAATCTATGTCGAGCACAATCACAGAGAGGTCATGACCGGAACGGCGGCATCGCGTCAGCAGTTTCTCCAGTAAAGACATGAGAAAGCTGCGATTGAACGAATTCGTCAGCGGATCCCGCGTCATCAGTTCATGAACGACCGCGTGATACTGAGCTTCCTCATCCATGGACGCCATAAACTTCATGATCGTCCCGCCCGTGCGGATTAACTCGCCGCCGGTCAGGCGTCTTCTGTCACGCAAAAGCTGATCGTCCACGAATGTGCCGTTCCGGCTGCCCAGATCTGAGGCAAAGTAGCCGGTGTCTTCACAGTCGATCGCTGCATGAGTCCTCGATACGGCAGTGTCTTCCAGAGTAATGTCGCAGGACAGATCACGGCCGATCAGAGTCCGGCTCTTCTTCAGTCGGACTATTTCTGCAGCAACGCCTGCCGGATAAATCTGCAGCAGACAGGCACGACCGGGCTTCTTTTCTTCCTGAGCGAAGAACTGCAGGCCTTCCGTATGCGTCTCGGCGAGGGGGCGAACTCCCTGCGGTTCTGCTGCAGTCTGTTGCACAAGAAGAATCCTGACACTGGGAAAACAGAAAGCGAAACCTCTGACGAACGTGCGAAGATCACCTCATTCGCAGAAAACTCTCGTCAGGCGAGAACCAGGCGTTTTTCAGTGCCCTGAGACTGTCGCGTTCCGAGCGGCAGTTCGCGGTCCTGACCTTTGGAGTAAAGCACCAGGTTGACTTCATTCCCCGCT
>JANNGQ010000734.1:0-5251 GCA_031403975.1 Planctomycetota bacterium | reverse complement strand
CCGACGAGTGGACAGTCGTTTTAATCGTGGGGCAGGCTTTTAGCCTGCCTCGTCAATCCAAAAACACAGGTAATTCCTCAACGCACGGCAGGCTGAAAGCCTGCCCCACAAGGAATCGCGACTAATCCGACAGTCCCCGAGTGGTGTGGAACAGCATTCAGATTCGGTTTTTTGCAATGACGTTCTTCCGCTGCATCAACTGTTTCATCATTTGGGTGGCGATTCACAATTGCACTCCGGCGCAAATGCCGCTTCCGGCGAAGAACCCGACGCAGGCAGTTCTGTTCCACGAATCGTTTGATGACGAGGAGCTCCTCAGGCGCGGCTGGTATGACGGAGACGGATTTCAGATCAGCCGCGAATTGCCTGCCGCCGGAACCGGTGCAATCGTCTATCGATGGGAGGCCGATTCAACAACTCCTGCCAGTTCCTCAGGAATCCGCCGACTGATCGATCCGACCGAGACCGTCTTTCTGCGCTGCTTCATCAGACTGTCCGAAAAATGGCGATGGAGCGGTCGAAACTACCATCCGCATCTGATGCATTTCATGACGACGGAGAACGAAAAATATCACGGGCCCGCTGCGAGTCATCTGACTGTCTACATCGAACCGATGAACGGTCATCTGCGACTGGCGGCACAGGACATTCAGAACAAAGACGCGCCGCACGGGTTGACTCAGGGCCCGCTGAAGGGCGGTTACAACGGTCAGATGTTCGACAGCCAGGAAGTGCTGTTTGACGATGCTGAATGGCATTGCGTGGAAGCGATGTTTCAGCTGAACACTCTGGATCTGCCCGCCGACAAGCCAAACCCCGATGGAGTCGTCCGTGGCTGGTTTGACGGAAAGTTGATCATTGACCGCACCGATGTCGTCCTGCGTTCGACCGATTTTCCGAAGATGAAGTTCAACCAGTTCCTCCTGTTGCCCTACTTCGGACCGGGCCTGCTGCCGCAGAGCCAGACTCTGTGGATCGATGATCTTTCTGTGTCAACGGAACGGGTGAAGTCAGAGATTACCAGATAGCCTGATCCACTCCCGAGATAATGATGACCGGCTTCTCCGGCCGGGCGGTCAACGGAACTCCCCGCGCGGCGTTTATTCGTGCGATTTCAAGTTGTCGGATCGTTGGAGAAAGTTCGGGAAATAGCCATCTCCGCCCGGGGCCTTGCCAGTTGAGGCAGCCTCCGCAACAGCTTCGTCGGCACGGAGTTGCTTGTAGGAACCGGTCATGAGCCGATCTTCCCGGCCGGTTCCGGCCTTAATCACAATGGCGGATTCTTCCAGCAGGTGTTTCTGCGCAACGTTGATGCCGAAGCAGCGCGTCTGACAGAGTCCGCAGCCGACACATTTGTCGTTGATCATCAAGGGGGCCAGGAAACCAGTCCCTTCGACGGGCAGGCCGGCGTCATCGACCTCTGTGCCGACCTGAGTAAACTCAATCGCGTTGTATCCAGCGGACGTGCATTCATCGACGCACAACTGGCAGGCTTCATTGCCTGCGTGGGGAAGACACGTTTGCAAGTTGATGAAAGCCAGCCCCATGCGCGCATACCGCTTCTCTTCGAGCGGCAACGCACGGATGGCTCCGGTGGGGCACACCTGGCCGCAGCCGTTGCAGCTGGACGCACAGCCGGCCCAGTCGGCGACAACGTAGGGCGTCCAGAGCCCTTCGAGTCCCTGCTGAAAGCCCAGGGGCTGCAGCACATCGCTCGGGCAGGCTTTGAAGCATTCGCCGCAGCGGATGCACATCTGCAGGAATTCCGCTTCCGGCACGCTGCCGGGCGGCCGGACCAGTCGCAAGGCATCCGGAGCATCGAGATTCGCTCCAGATGATTTCGTGCCCAATGCGGCAACTGCTCCGGCGGCGAGTGAGGACGCCAGGCCGACACCGGCTGAAAGAAATCCACGTCGGCCCAATGCTGTCTCATGCGTGGGAGGTTCATTGACAGCTTTCAGATCAATCGTGGCCCAGCGACCGACAAAAGTGATCGCCTGTGTCGGGCAGACTCCGCCGCACGTCTGGCAGAACGTGCAATCCGTGGTGCGCGTTGTGAAGTCCGGCTTAATGGCATCGAACGGACAGATCTCGACGCACTTGTTGCAGTTGATACAGGAGGAATTCACCTTGCGTTCGGTGACCCGGAACAGATTGCCGATCGAAAAGACGGCTCCGCTGGGACAGACGTACCTGCACCAGAAACGCGGTCGCAGGAACCCCAGCCCCAGGACAACCAGAAAAAGAAAGATGGAAAAAACATGTCCAAAGTGCAGCGGAGGCACCTGATGCCAGCCGTTCGCCATCCCGTTCTGAAACGGCGCGACGACAAACAGCATTCCGCGAGTCATGACGGGGATGGCCGCCACAAATCCGCTCAACAACACGCCAAATCCGGCCGCAACGAGTACGCCAAGGAGCAGGTAATACTTGATGTGGACCCACCAGCCATCGCCGGAGACACGAAACCGCTTCACTCGTTTGCCCATGAGCCAGTCAAACAGATCAATGAGAGTGCCGAGCGGACAGAGGTAACCGCAGAACCCGCGCGGGATCAGGACACACACGATCAGAATGATGGCCGCACTGGTCAGCGACCACACCCACGCGCGCGAGGCAATTCCGGTCGACAGACTTACCAGCGGATCGATCGCCAGAAAGACTTCCGCTTCTCCCTGTTCCTTCGCGGCAAGATCGTCGGCGTAATGAGAAGGCCAGGCAGCCGGATCGCGCAGGTGCAGGGAGACCGGTCCCAGCGTTAAGGAAAGCAATTCCAGTGACACCGCATCAACCCCTGCTGCGCGGAGTCTGAATCCGTCGTCTGTGATCGCCTGCACCACAAACCGTACCGGACCACTGACTTCGTCTGCCTGCAAGGCATCCGGCGAATCATCGCGAACAAACAGTGGATCCCCGACGGCAATCTCTTGCTCCAGGGGATGGTCACGAACGATTCCCACCTGTTTCGTGGCAAGGTCGAACGTCACCGGAGTCCATCCGTCTGACCGCCATGCCGGTCTGGCGCTGTAGGGCCAGCACACCCACAGGAACTGCCACAGGAACAGCAGAAGGCAGACGGCCTGCACGGCACGCCGCAGCGGGCTCGAGTAGCAGGCCGGCCCGAACCAGCGGAGAATCTTCCGGATTCCTCCGCGCTGCTTGGTTTCACGCCTGGAAAACCAGGATGACGGCAGGATCGATCGAGCCAGCCTGCCCGGTAATCCGCCCGATCGATCGGGACGTCCCGGCCCCGATTTGCGCAGGTACGGCAGAAACCAGTCGAGTCGCATGGATTGGTTTACCCTGGAGCGGTTCCAGAATGGGTGTAGCGGAACTCGTGAGAGTTCCGACCTGAAGTCTCACGACTTCAGCTACCACCACTGCATCGAGTATTCTCGAAATCGACTGCGTGCATCGTTGAAGTCCGTGTCCGAGGGAGTTCTGGAAGTCCGGCTCTCGGCCGTCTGCAGTTTGCGAACGGCCTGGTCGGTTCCGAACTGCCATGCCGTCCAGTGCTGTGTCGATTCACTCATCTGGTCTGACTTCAGCTGCTGAAGCCGCAGATGCAGCAAGGCCTGAACACCCTCGCGGATCGTGGCATCGTCGCAGTCCAAAAGCGGAATGAGCACCGGGAGTACTGCATCTTCCATCGGATGTTCACTGATCTGTACGCTGGGTTCCGGATGCCCGCTCAGAATTCTGGCCACGTTGAAGCGGTGTACGAACCAATCCACCGGAGCTGCAATATAGAGGCACACGGCAAACATCGGCACGAGCAACTGGTGCTGAACCAGCCAGTGAAACGAATGACGGCGAGCGATCTTCCAGAGTACCAGCAGGAAGCCCGTGATGACGCAGGAAATTCCGAGCAGGCCGATTGTCCTCATCCGCGTCATGCCGTTGTAGTCAATGTAAATGAACAGCCGGTTATACACCGACATTGCCAACAGCAGATTCAGCGCCGACCACACCCAGGCCAGCAGCTTAAGTTGTGACAGTCGCAAATGCCACATCATCGTGCCCCGGAACATGAGCGACAGAATGACGGTCGCCAGTGCCAGAGCCGCCGTCAGCCACGCCGCGCCTTCATGAGCGTATCCGGAATAATGAAATCCGACGGGAAACTTCCGAAACCACAACGTCCGGAATTCGAACACAAGATACACAGAAAACAGCCCGATCAGCGCCAGCAGCGTATTCCTGAACGGCGCGAACAGCTGATTATCTTCGGTCGGCAGTCTGGAGTCAGCTTCCGCCGTCACAGCAGATTCAAAAGTCCACCTGGCGAACGGAAACAGCAGCCCGGCAGTAATCCACGCCACTCCGCACCAGAAAAGGATCTCCGAGAAGGAATAACGCATCAGCCAGGTTCGCAATCGCCCGAAGACATCGCCCAGAAACAAAGAAACTTCTTTGATCAGGTCGGGATTGGCCATCACAAAGAACGTACCGAACAGCGCGACACAGATCACCGGCAGTGCGAAGTTCAGGAACCTGGAGGATTTGCCGTGATCAACGGGTTCCAGAACAGCACGTCGCCAGCCGACTTGAATCGTACGCAGGAACTCGTAGCCGCCCGGAATCGTCGACGCAAGAAACATCACAGTTTCCAGCAGGTACGGACGCATTCCGTGGATCGTCATCGCAAATGCATTCAGCAGCCAGAGACTCACCAGAATCTGTCCGGCTGATCCGGACCATGCCAGCCGCACCGACAGCGCGATCAGCAATCCGGCGGTCAGCAGACCAACGGCACTGATGCAGACTCGACTGCAGCCAATGACCAGTAGAACGGCGGCCAGCGGAAAGAATACCGCCGGCCCGAAGAATCCCTCGGTGTGATACAGCGTGATATCACTCAGGAACACCATCGCCGCGATGATCGCCAATGGACGCCAGCCGGCCGTTCCGGTCTGGAGATTCGTTTCCGAAAGTTCGTTCATGCGGCCTCGTCCTTTGATTCTGTCGTTGATGAATACCAACCCGAAGCGTCAGTTTTGAAGTTGCGCATTTCAGGCCCGGAGGGCCGATCCCGGCGCGCCGGGACCGGTGGCGTAAGCCACCGGTTTACGAGAATCAAAAACCTAAGGCCTGAAGGGCCGGTACACAGGCGCTTGTGTCGGCCCTTCAGGCCTGAATCGCTGTGTTTTCCGTATTCCGGTGGCTCACGCCACCGGCTGACGATGTACCGGGCTTCCAGCCCTGATGAAATGCGCAACTTCAAAACTGACGCTTCGGGTTGGTATTCATC
>JANNGQ010000733.1:0-7891 GCA_031403975.1 Planctomycetota bacterium | reverse complement strand
ATCTTGATGCAGCACCCCGGTTGCGTTGGCCAACCCCGCGAATTCCTGCTTCAGCGATTCGAGGAACTGGCGTTTCACGAGGGGAAGCATGTGTTGCTGCCGCTGCCGAAGTCGGATGAAGAAGGAAAGACACCTCCCCCGGCTGACGCTGGGGGCTCGCTTGAGGAATCGCCGCCGCGGAGATTTCACGACATGCATGACGCCGCCGCATGGATTCAGCAGAACTGGCCCGACTTTGATCTTGAGGCCACGCATCCCGTCGTTTGGCGTGGCGAACGATAGCTGGGTCGGCAGTGAATGGTAAACGTCGAAAGGTAAATGGTGAGTTGCGATTCCGGCCCAAGGGGCCATTCGTTCGCTTAGCCTGGCCCAAGCGCAGCGTCGGGCCAGGTTCGCAGTCGTCGGAATTATCGTTGCGGGCCAACGGCCCAACAGTTCGATGTGCATCGTGCGATAAACATCCGAATTGCCGGCCCGTTGGGCCTCAAACTTATTTGGTGATGCCTGATTCCTGGGCCGACGCTGTCGCTTGGCCCAGGCTATCGGAATGGCTGGGCCTTTGGCCAGGAATCGCAAACACGAACAGGCAATCCCCCCGCCACCGGGCCTGCCCCGGTGGTTCAACGGCTTCTGCGCCACTTCGACGTTCCATCGTAGGATGGACATTCTTGTCCGAGTGTGATTCGACGGGCAAGAATTCCCATCCTGCACCAAATAGCGGGTCTCGTGCAGAAGCCGTTAAACCACCCCGGCAGGCGCGGTGGCGTGTCGTGATGGCGTTGCGCAAACGTAGCCATCACGCTCCGCGTGATGAGCCTTCCGGCTGGACGTTCGCAATTCGAACCCGGTGTCCCTGATCAACCACTCTTGCAACGCGGTGATCGGGATGACCACTTTCGGATCGTGACGCGGTAGATCAAGGCATCGTCTCGGCGGAGCGAGACGGCTACTTTGTTCCGGCCTCAACGACGTTGCTTTCAGAACCGCCATTCTCACGTCGGTCTTGCCCGCAGCCGACGGCGCTAGCCGCGGGTCTTGTGTGAATTGACAGGATTTCCATGGACACGAGACAACACAATTGACGAACAGAAACCCGACCAGGAACAGAAACCCGACGCTAGCGCGTACGGCTGTCAGGCGCGGGTCGTTTTTCAGGACGTGAGTATTTGACTCTCGATGTCGACGCCGGACATTTGGCTCCAGGCCTTCAGAAGTTTCCGAAAGACGGAGCCAGGCAGTCCATCGCCGACCGCGCGTCCATCAATGTGACTGACGGGAAGTACGCAGACCGGCGTTGAAGACAGAAACGCTTCGTCTGCCTGAGCCAGCTCGGGGACTTGAATCGCGCGTTTTTCGAATTTGATGCCGAGGGAATTCGCGAGTTCTTCAATGACCCTGCAGCTCAGACTGTTCAGCACACTGCGGTCGGATGTCAAAATGACTCCGTTGCGAATAATGTAAAAGCAGGAAGTGCTTGTCTCCGTCACGCAGCCGTCCTGGTCCAGCAGAAGCGATTTGCTTCCGGGATCCTGCATGGCAGCTTCCCTGTCGGCCAGCCACCAATGAAAGCGGTTGCGGGTTTTGTGAGCGACTGAAAAACACTCGGCAGGAATCTGCCGGATCGACGGAATTCTCAGCCTTACGCCCTTCGTGAATGAGTCCCGCCACAGTGTAAACGGCAGCTCGAACGTGTGAATTGTGGTCGTTGAGGAATCATCAGGACGCCCCAGATAGGTCGGATTTGAGCCGGCAGTGGAAAACAGCACGATTCCCAGATCCTGTTCGGGACGAATCCGCTTGGCATTGTGTTCCACGACCGGCTGTACGGCATCGATCAGTGTGCGGGCGGAATACGGCTGAGGAAAACCGAAAAATCTCAGCGATCCCGTCAGACGTTCGATATGGCGTTCAAGGTGAAAGGGTCGATGAGCGAATGTACGGGCCATTTCGACGACGGACGCTCCGGCAACGACTCCCAGATCCCAGACGGGTACTGCCGACTGAGAACAGGGAACGAGAGATCCGTTCATCCAGACAATCGGGGAATTCATGTCTTCACTCAGCAATCCGTGTTGCAGTAATCTGTAACATCTTCGTGTGATCGACTGCCATCCCGCCACACGATATCACGGGAAGCGTGATCATTCGAATAACTGCCCCTCACCGCCCGCCTGATCGCAATCATTCCGGAGTCAAGCCATGAATCGCCGCCCCGTGCTGGCACTCTGCGTCGTCGCCGCCACTGCTGGCTTTCTCGGATCCCGGGTGCTCGTCGCTGTTGACGAAAAGCCGACTCCCGCAGAACGCATGCGGCAGGACTTTGAGCTGATGAAGCTGCTCGCCGAGACCTATGAGCAGATCGACTCCCATTACGTCACGGAAGTCGACCGGCGGGAACTTGTTGAAGCCGCCATCCGCGGCATGGTCGCACATCTCGACCAGTACAGTACTTACATCCAGCCCGAAGATCTGAAACGGTTCGAGCAGCATATGGAACAGGAGTTTGTAGGAATCGGGATCGGCGTGAATACTGCCGGAGGGACACTGGAGATTGTGAGCCCGCTGGCGGGGTCTCCCGCGTTTCGGGCCGGACTCCGCTCGGGTGATGTGATTACCGAGATCGATGGCAAGTCCGTGACGGGACTGTCTTCAGCCGATGTGGCGCGGCTTCTGGGCGGACCTCCTGGCCGCTCGATCGTGCTGACTGTTGTTAAGCCTCAGATGACGGAGACTCAGCAAGTGACCGTCATTCGGGACACGATTCAGATCCCCACGGTCGTCGGTCACAAACGGGATACGGAACAGCAATGGAACTTTATGCTGGACGATGAAAAGAAGATCGGCTACGTCCGGGTCACGCACTTCAGCCGCAATACTGCCAGTGAACTCCGGACTGCTGTGGACGGACTGGTGACTGCCGATCTGAAAGGACTTGTGCTCGATTTGAGGTCCAACCCGGGCGGTCTGATGGAATCATCGATCGCAATTGCCGACATGTTTCTGGACGAAGGACAGATTGTGACCATGAAGGGCCGCAGCGTTCCGGAAAAGTCGTGGAAGGCGAGGCACGGAGACACGTTTCCGGAGTTTCCGCTCACGGTGCTCGTCAATCGTGTCAGCGCTTCCGCCAGCGAAGTGCTGAGCGCGTGTCTGCAGGACAATGACCGGGCCGTTGTCGTCGGCGAGCGGACGTGGGGCAAGGGCAGTGTCCAGAAGGTCGTCGAACTCGAATCGGGCCGCAGCGCACTGAAACTGACGACGGCCAGCTACTTCCGTCCGAGCGGGATCAACATTCACCGTTTTGCAGAGTCTAAACCGGAAGACGCCTGGGGCGTGAAACCCTCGGCTGGTCATGAAATCGAACTGAACAAAGACCAATGGGCTGACTGGATCAAGTCGCGTGAAACAGCCGACAACTTTCGCCTGCAGGACCCGGCCGTATCGCCGTCTGTGTTCATTGACCTGCAACTCGATGACGCGGTCAACTATCTCATCGCAGAACTGGATGTTCAAAGTCATTAGCTGCCGTCGAATTGCCGACAGGCTTCTCAACTCGCCTCCCGCAAACTATTTTTCGACGCTCTGTCACCATGACTGCTGCAGCTCCTTTTCATGAGAATCGATTTCTGGCAACGCCCATTCGTGATCTGGGTTTGACGATCACCGGCACGCCGCTGAGCGAGTTAATAACAGAGTTTCAGCGTGAGTTGGAGAGGGTCGGCATTCGGCGATTGAAGCCGGATTTCTATTTAACCACTGAATGGGGTGTGCCGTTTGAGAGCATTTCGATTGGCATCCCTTTTTACGTTGCGCGATCAGAGTTGGTCGATGTTCACGCCCGCCACGTGGGACATCTGGAAGGCGTGGGCCGCGTGGAACTTCTGCGTTATTTGCGCCACGAGATGGGGCACGTCGTCAACTACGGATACCGACTCTTCGAGCAGGCAGAATGGATCCGTGTGTTCGGTTCAATGACGCAGCCGTATTTGGAAGAGTACCGTCCCCAGCCGTTCAGTCAGCGCTATGTCTCGCATTTGCCGGGGTGGTATGCCCAAAAGCATCCCGACGAGGATTGGTCGGAAACGTTTGCAGTCTGGATGACACCGGGCTGCGACTGGCGCGCAACTTATGCCCTCCGTCCCGTCGCGCTGGCGAAGCTCGAATACTGCGACCGTACGATGGCGATCGTCAACGATTGCGATCCTCTCGTCACCGCCATCGATCACGATGAAGACGTCAACTCACTGACGGCATCGCTGGAGGAGTTTTACAGCGTCCACTCCGCTGCGGAGGACGATCCGTTGCCGCCGGATCTGGACGGTGCGCTGCGGGTGATCTTTGAGGACTTTGGTTCACCGGAGAACGATACAACCAATGCACCACGCCGTTCGGCAGCCGACTTGATCCTGATTCTGGAGCGTGACCTGGTGGCCAACGTGTATCGCTGGACGGGCTATTTCCCCGAGACGACGCGCCGGCTTGTTCGACACCTGTCCGAGCGAGCCGGGGCGATGCAACAGGTCTACCCCGCAGATGGCGAGGCGGGTGTCACCGTTGCGCTGACGACGCTCGTGACATCACTGGCGATGAACCATGTCCTTCGTGGACGCTTGCTCCATTGACCAGGGCTGCAGTCCACTTGCCCCGTGGTTCCACCCCACCGAGAGTCTGTGCGCTCCAGAGTTACAAATCGATCCGTGGTGATTATTCCCATGGAGGCGGTGTGTCGCGGACCTGCGACCACACGGGACGACGGGCAAGGTATGTTTTCTGATTTGCCTGCCAGGCGGTCAACTCCTTATTGACCGGATCGCTGGACTTGCCTGCGGGAGCGTCCAGAATCGCTTCCCACAAGATGGGATGAATGCGGTGGCGGTGCCATTCCATAGGGTCATGGAGGCGCGCGACGGGACGCGGGTCCATCGCTGCTGCCTCGTGTACCTGGGCGCTGAAGTTTCCGATCGCTTCGCGGGCGAGGGCCGTTTTTTCGCCGGGAGGGAGCGCTTTCCATGAGGCCCAGAACAGCGCCTCCGGTTCGATCCAATCGGAGTTAATCCGCCCGCGTGATGATTCCAGATTGTGCTTACGGGCTGCGTGCCGCAACTGGTCGAGCGTCCGTTCGCCGCCGTGACGCCGCAGTGTTGCTTCGGCGTCGCCGAGAATCTGGTCCTGCAACAACGAATCGGTCACTTTCACGTGCGGATGCTGTTGGAGATGCCCGAGGAAATGTACGTACAGCAATAGAGCCTCAACGTAATCCCGAGCGCTGGTTCGCGTCATCTGAGCGCGATTCTCCCAACTGGCCTCAGTCGTGAGGAGGGCCAATTCCAAAGGGGCGTCAAACTCGGGTGCCTGTTCCTGATTCAGCACCTTGCCGCTTTTGACGTGCAGTTCACCGGCGATTTGCAGGCGATTGAGGTTGCCTTCGCTATACCGCATGATCTGGTCGGGCCGATAGCCATCCTCGTCGGGATGCGCCGACTGCCAATAGCCGGGGTCGACGTTCTGGGCGCTCCAGCGCACCGACCGACCGAAGGCAAAGTTAGTTTGAAACACTTCACGGGCATCGCCAGCCGGACCGCATCCGGCATCCATCAATCCGTCGAGAGCCATGCTGGCTGGTCCAAACCCGCGGTCGAGCAATGCGTTTTCCGCCGTCAGGAGGCCATTCGCGCGGGGATGAAACCGGCCAGCCCAGTAGTCATTCAGGATCTGCCGAAACGCGGCCGTGCGTCGCACTGTTGCGCGGAAAGCGCGATCGTCAGGGTTGGGCCAGTCCATCATCCAGGTAGCCAACTCAGGATGATTCAACCGAGTGGCTATGTCGTCGGCGAGAAGACTCCCATTCATGACTGTCTTGGCCGAGAGGGAAAACTGTCCTCCGCCGTGCGCTACGGCGAACGACATCCCAAGTTTGCGAGGTGTTTTCCATAAGAACTCTTCCAGGAACTCCATGAAACGCTCGTCGTAGAACCAAGCGAGGGGCACGGGCTTGATGCTGTACTCGAATGTCTCCGGATCCAGCGAGAGCCGCACTTCCAGCGGATCAAGTTTTTCGTCGCCCCAGTGAAACAACAGGTTTTGCCGCCGCACCTGCCATTGATCGAGGTCGTCCTCCAGCTTCACTCGCGTGAACATGCAGTGAGCCTTGCCCGCTTTCCGCTGCTCCTCATACCTCTGCCTGATGCTCCTGACGACCTTCTTCTGGGTCCTGAGCATATAGTCGTCTTCGAAATATGCCGCCTCGCCTCCTGGCTCGGCGGACATCTTGTTCCACTTTTGCACAGACTTCCGGCTTTGAAAAGTCGGCTCCATTCCCACCCAGGCATGACCGAATTCGGTCGCCTCCTGCCGGCGACAATCAGCCAGCACCTCGGTCATGGGATCGACTTGGGACTTAGCAGGAGGCATGACACTTCCTTTCGATTCAGGCAAAACAACGGCCCTGATTCTGCCAGCGCAAATCGACCGTTCGAGGTTGTCGGAACATCCACGGCACAAGGCCGTGAGAGGGGCTGTAAACGTACTGTTGTCCCGTCGTTCCGCCGGCGGGGATTCTTGTCTCGCGGCAACGGATCGAACCTCGCCGCCGTCCATTTCGGATTCTCGGTTCCTGATTCCCGATAGTCGAATGATGAGACAGTTGACTGTTCGACTCCAGCAGATTGCTTCCGCGAAATTCCCGCCGACGGAGCGGCGGGCCAACAGTAGGAATCACGGCCGACGGAGCGGTGGCACACCAGCGTTGATCAGTCAAGTTCAACAGTCGGTTCTTTCGGCGTCTGCGAATGGATTTCGCCGAGTCGCATGGCGGCGTACCCTGACGATGAACAGGCTGCGATCACTCTGTCAGCCACGCAAGAAGGCACGCACAGAATCAAACCGATGCCCATGTTGAAGACACTGAACATTTCACTTTCTGCAATATTGCCGAGTCTCTGCAGCCACTGAAATGCGGGCGGGATCGTCCACGCTGATCGATGGATCACAGCCTGAACGTGTTCGGGCAGCACTCGTTCAAAGTTGTCCGCGATACCGCCGCCTGTGATGTGAGCGATCGCGTGAAGGTTGCCATCCCCGGCTGCAGTTTTCGCAGCGGCAACGACATCGGCATAGATCCTGGTGGGAGTCAGCAGCGCGTGGCCGACACTGCTGTTCAGCTCATCGACGTGATCGCCGACTTTCAGTCCGGCGTGTTCAAACACGACTTTGCGAACCAGGCTGTATCCATTGGAATGAAATCCGGACGACGGAACGCCGATCAGCACATCGCCCGCGACAACGCGATGCCTTCCGTCGACAAGTTCGTCTCGCTCCGCGACGCCAACACAAAACCCCGCCATATCGAAATCGCCGGCTGCGTACAGATCAGGCATGATGGCTGTCTCACCGCCGAGCAAAGCAGCACCGGCCATGCGGCAGCCGTCACTGACTCCGGTCACGAGTTGTTCCAGCAGGATCGCATCGTCCTTGCCCATCGCGACGTAGTCCAGAAACAGCACTGGCTGGGCTCCCAGGCAAAGGCAGTCGTTGACGCACATCGCGACGAGATCAATGCCGATCGTGTCGTATTTCTGGCAGTGGATTGCCACCTTGATCTTCGTACCGACTCCGTCCGTGCCGGAGACCAGCACCGGGTCTCTCCACTGTTTCAGGGCATTCAGCCGGAAGAGCCCCGCGAAGCCACCGGGAAGTTCCATCACACCCGGAGTAAACGTTCGCTGCATCAACCGCGGAAGTTTCTGCATCGCGGTCTCGTAGAGTTCGAGGTCGACGCCGGCGGATCGGTAAGTCAGTTCGGTCATTTATGAAGATTTCGTTCGTTGATACCGAATGTGTTGATGGACATGAACACTTGTGGTGCCAATGGATTCGCCGAATTGCATGACTT
>JANNGQ010000732.1:0-3443 GCA_031403975.1 Planctomycetota bacterium | reverse complement strand
GCCGTGTAGACTGCCTGGTTCTCGGCATTCAGAGTCAGCACCATGCCGTTGACAGTCAGCGTCCGGGCGACAAGGCCCACAAGGTCCGTGGCATTGACCGTGATGATCACACTTTCGCCGGGGCTGACCGTGTTGTCGCTGAGCACAATCGCGACCTGCGGAGCCTGCGTATCGGCACTCACGACAAGCACAAAGGACTGAGAATCAACGGCTCCTCGTTCATCGATGGCGGTAACAGTCAATGGGTAACTGCCCAGATCGTCGACCGATGTGTTCCAGACTATCTGGCCGGTGACAGCACTGAAGTTCATTCCGACCGGGGCACCGGACAATTCGAAGCGGACTGCGTCTTCACTGTCGATGGCGTCGACGTCATAACGATAGATTCCATCGGCCGTCACACCCGCGACGGGAGTCGTCGTGATCTGTGGTGCCGTGTTGGGGCCTTTGACATTGAGCGTCCATGTTTGAAACGCGGACTGACCTGACGGATCCGTGGCTTTCACATGGACAGTATGCAGACCGACGTCGCCGGCCAACGGAGTCCACTGCAGCGCCCGAATCGGAGAACCGAAAGACGATGTGCCGACGATGACGAACGATAAGCCTGCCGGGCCGGAGACCCGCTCATAAATGACATTCTGTCCTTCGGGATCAATCGCCAGCGGCGTATACGAATATGGCAGTCCGATCGAAGCAACGATCGGAGGGGCTGACCGGAACCACGGAGCGAGATTCGGCAACGGGACCGGCACCTGCACGGTCAGTTGCCATGACTGTACCGCTTGACCGTCATGTCCGTCGGTGACTCGGACTTCGATGTCGTGAGTTCCGGCATCGGATACCGAGGGAGTCCAGTGCAACGCCGATGTTGTCGTGCCGATCACCATGCCGACCGGGCCGCGGACAATTTCATAGGTGAGGACATCGCCGTCGGGATCAGCAGCTGACAGCGGACTGGTCCACGCGATGCCCGTCGTTGCTTCCATTGACGGTATCGACGTGAACCACGGCGCGCGGTTGCTTTCGCCGCTGAGCGAGATCTCCAGATCGAAGCGGTCGAGCAGCGGGTTGGAAAACTGTACGGGAATCACAGCAGACGTCTGCCCCGGCAACAGGCCATCGACGGTGAATTCGCTGTCGAAGCGAACATAGTCGCGATTGTTTTCAGGGAACACACCTTCCGACGACGCGACATCCACAGTCAGCGGGGTGATCGAATCGAAAACGGCGAGGACCGGTGCGTCCAGGACTGAGGCGGACGTATTCGTCAGAGCCATGTCTGCATGCAGCGTCTGTGTGAAGCGGTTGAACGTCGTGTGCGTCCATGCCGTGGCAGCTCGATTTGTGACATCCTGCTGTTGTGTTGATGAAGGATCGACGGGACTTACACCGACCAGCGTCACGCTCACCGATGTGTTCCGCCCCGCTGAGTCAGTGGCTTCCACAACATACAGATTGGAATCCGGCTGGATTGTGACAGGAGTGAAAAAGTTTCCGGCCACGTCCAGAGCCGGAACTCCCGTTCCATTGATTGTCACATTGATGATCTGCAACGACTGCAACAGGGCGGCACCAAGATCCTGCGGATCGCTGATGAGCTGAGTCCGGCCTGTGGACGTTGCTCCGGATTCAATCGTGTCGGCCATAAACTGCAGTGACGCTGTGACCGAAACACCCGAAATCTGGAACCCGTAAAAATCCACGCCTCGGTCGGCCAGGCGATTGAGCAATGCTGCCGTCGGGGCAGGTGCGCCGCCATCGGTGAGGAACAGCACCTGCGTCTTCTGAGCCGGCAGCGATCGTTCCAGAGCTTCGTCGATCAGCAGAGTTGTGGTTTCAAAGTTCGTCCCGATGCTCAGTTCGAATTCGCGGAACCTGTCCACTCGTCCGGCCTTCATCGACAGCACGGCTTCGTCGATATCGAAGAGGCCATTGCCATTGAAGTCCGCGGTTGGTTCTGCAAACGTCTGACTGAACGCCAACGGACTTAGGTCAACATGGCCGGCAAATGTGGCGAAGGCCACAATCGACACCATCGCGTTGATGTCGTTATCCCGCAGGTTCTGAACGATGCGCAGCAATGATCCGATTTCGACGTCCAGGATGTCGCCCACGGAACCGTCGCTGTTGAGGTCATCAGCAGCATTCGCAATGCCGTCGAAGTTCGCGTCCGAGCCCAGGGAATCGGCAGTGCTCGCGGACAAGTCGATCGCAAAGACAAGATTGGCCGTGGCCGGCAGTGCCGACGCCGTACCCGCCAGAGTGACCGTGCTTCCCAGCGGGAACTGCTGACCGTTTGTCACGTTCAAAACGATGGCGGGCGGTCCCTCCGGCAGCGCGGCAAGAAAGATGGCTGTCGGAGTTGTGAGAAGCGTGTTGTTGGCTTCATTCGTGAGTTCGAAGACCTGGTTCAGGGCGTCGGTTTCGACGAGGACCGTCAGATCTCCGGCGTATCCCGCGGGCGCACTGATCGTACGAGTCTGCGTGTAACTTTCACCTGACGCCAGCGAACCGGTCCATGTAAATTCCCCGGCGATCCGATCGGCGGCTCGCTGAAACATGCTGTCGGCGGACAGGTAAATGCGATCCACCCATTGACCAGCTGTCGTGGAACCCGTGCCGTTGTTCGTGACGGTCCATGTGACATCAATCGAGACGCTGGCACCGATCGCCAGCGACGGTCGCACGATTGATGAGACAACCAGATCCGCCGGTGCCGGCAGTGGAGTGGTCAGGATCGGATCAATGACTCGGAAACTGAATTGACCGGTGGTGTCCGAGTGCGCACCGTTCAACTGATCGATGACAAGCGTGTACGTTCCGGATTCCGGCAGGCTTCCGATGGTCTGATCAACACTGGAATTAGAAAAAAGCTGCGAACCCGACGGTGAGAACAGCGTCCATGCCAGGAGGCTGTTCTCATTGAACAGAATGTCCAGACTCAGCGGGCTGCCAGCGATGCCTGTCAACGAATAGGTCGGGGTCTGCCCGGGACGGTTCAGGCTGCCGGTGATAATCTGGTCGAGCACAATCGGCGTCGGGACTGCCGGAGTGACATCAAAGAACCGCAGCTGGAAATCGCCCGCGGCATCACCATGTCCGCGAACCGTCAGCCGGTAAACTCCGGCAGTGGAAAGCGTGATCGGGCCACCGTCCAGCTGAGTGATCAGAAACGCCGATGCTGACTGGATGAGCGAGCCATCGGGCCGACGGAATTCCCAGTCGAGCCAGGCATGATTCTGCTGAAAGTCGATGTAGATCTGCTGGCCCGTGTCGCCCTGCCACTCAAAGACGTCGTGTCGGCCGGGTGTTTCAACGTTGCCCAGGAACAGTTCACCCGAAGTGACGGTGTAAACATCAGGTGCAGGAACGTCCCAGAGCTTGAAGCGATAGCCGGGCGTGGTCAGGACGGGTCCGTTGATCCGCAGTTCCCAGGTACC
>JANNGQ010000731.1:0-7721 GCA_031403975.1 Planctomycetota bacterium | reverse complement strand
CCGATTGGTCAGCCATTTGAATCGCGTCTTCACCAGGCGGTCGTCGCCGACCGCACGCAGTTCCTTGTTCTCCTGACGTCGCACTTTGTCGACCGCCTCTCCGAGATGTTTCGCAACGTAAAACTTGTCGAACACGATCTTCGATTCCCCGTCGAGGGCGGGCAAAAGGTGGCAGAGGGCGGGCAAAAGGTGGCAGGAACCAAATGGCACGACGTTGCTGCGCAGTTCTGGTTCCTTGCACCTTTTCCATGACCCCTTTGCTGCGTGTTCTGACACGTTTTCTGCATCTCGTTGGTCGCGTTGAAGGCTTTCCAGCAACGTAAGAGGTGGCTGTGATTGGCACCAGTCTTAAGATCATAAAGACCGACTTTGTTGTCTTGATCACTCTTTCTGCAATTTGCTGTGGCTCGTTCACAGCAGGACAGACCGTCGGTTGGATCATTACAATCATCGCGGTTTCGGCCTGCCTGTATTTCATGAAGTACTTCCGATTCCATTCGCCGTTGCAACTGCCATCTGCATTTCTTCTGCTTCTCAGCGCGACGTTCATGTTCTTCATCGCGTTAACTTTCGGGCTCAGGCATCCGCCTTTTATGGTGCCGCCGGGTTGGACATGGCCGCCGTTTGCATCAACCTCCGAACGAATTGCTCACGCATTTGCTCTTAGCCTCTGGACTGTCTTCGTTGTTCCACCGACACTTCTGGTCCTCGGGTTAGTACGCCGGACATTTTCCTCCGCCCGGACCGAACCGCGAACTCCGTCCGATTTGGCGAACGGGACGAATAGGCAAATGCACCATGACGGAAACAGTCGTGAAATTTGACACGCGCGCACACGGTGCTGAGGTGGCTGCTGGCGGTTATCCGAGCGATGAAACATGTCCCCTGCGGTGCGCACTGGTGATCCCATGATACTGAGACATCTGCCTCGCCGTGAGTTTCTTCGCACGGGGATCGCGACTACCGCCGCGGCGATCGCCTGTACGGGCTGGGCGAAAGGCGATCTGAAAGCCGACGTCATGACGGTCACGGGAGCGATCAGCGCCGACCAGCTCGGCGTGACCCTTCCGCATGAGCATGTGCTGGTAGATTTTGTCGGAGCGGACAAAGTCAGCCCCGAGCGATACGACAAGGATGAGGCGTTCAAGGTCATACTGCCCCATTTGAAACAAGTTCGTGAATTGGGGTGCAAGTCCCTCGCCGAGTGCACGCCGGCCTGGCTTGGCCGCGATCCCGGCTTGCTCCGGCGGTTGTCGGAAGCGAGTGGTATACAGTTGCTGACCAACACCGGATACTACGGCGCGAGTTCCGGCAAGTACCTGCCGAAACATGCGTTTACCGAAGACGCGGATGCCCTTGCCCGGCGATGGATTGCCGAATGGAACGACGGCATCGACGGAACAGATGTCCGTCCCGGATTCATCAAGATCGGCGTGGATGCCGGGCCACTGACGGAAGTGAATCGGAAGCTTGTGCAGGCTGCGGCGCGAACGCACCTGAAGTCAGGATTGGCAATCGCGGGACACACGGGAGACGGAAACGCGGCTCTCGAACAGTTAACGATCCTGCGTCAGGAAGGTGTTGACGGCAGTGCATGGATTTGGGTGCACGCACAGAACGAAAAAGATCCCGCTGTTCACCGCCAGGTGGCTGAGCAGGGAGCCTGGGTTTCGTTTGATGGAATCTCTCCCACAACCATTGAGCGCCACGTAGAGATGGTTATGAATCTGAAGCAGGCAGAACTGCTCCATCGCGTGCTGATATCACACGATGCCGGCTGGTATTCCGTGGGTGAGCCGCAGGGCGGGACATATCGCGGATACGAGACGCTGTTCGCTGAATTCCTGCCTGTTTTGCGGAAAGCCGGTCTCACGGATGCGGAGATCGAACTGTTAACAGTGACGAGTCCCGCAACGACGTTCTCCATTGGCATTCGCACACGATGATCGCAGTGGTGAGTCCATTCAGGAAGAGTCGCTGTAGTCGAAGACGTGAGACTTCGGAGTCAGCGGGTTACCTCCGAATTCTCACGAATCCGGCTACGAAAATCCTTCACGGCGTTGAGCGGCGGGCGAACAGCAGAAACTCACAGCCTTCCAGCGAGCCAATGCCCCTGAGGTTAGGACATACCTTACCCAATCACTTTCTTCACAGCTTTCTTGACCTTGTCCGCAACCTTCTGCACAGCCTCTTTGGCCTCTCCGACTGCCTGGTCCGTTTTGCCTTCATCGCGAAGCCTGTCGTTCCCGGTCAACGCCCCGGCAGCTTCCTTGATTCGACCCTTCACTTTGTCTGTCTTGCCACTCATCACTGCAACTCCCGATTTCTGAGGTTATTCAGGCTTGGTTTAAGGTACGATCAGTCAGAATTCGCGTGACGCCTCGGCAAACGCCTTGTCCATGTCATCCCAAGCGGACTGGACTCCTTTTTGGAGATCCTTCCATGCCTCCGCGCTGGAGTCAGCCGCCTCGGCCAACTTCACTCGGGCCGCGTCCCGTTTGGCTTCAAGCTCGGCCAGCTTCTGGTCCCATTTGACCTTCGCTTCGTCTTTCAGGTCGTGTCCCTTCTCTCGGAGCTTGACGATTTCCGTATCCAGTTCCTTGAGCCGGGCATCAAGTTTCTTCCGAAACTCTTCCTTCGTCTGCTGAGCGAACTCAGCAGCCGTATCCACGGCCTTGCCAGCATCCTGCAGGACATCTTCGGACGTCACTTTCCCGGACGTCGGAGCAGAAGATTGTTGCTCGCACCCCGCGACTGCAACAATCCCGACGAACATGATCACACAGGCACTTCGCATCGGCATTGAAATCTCCTTGAACACGGCATATCGATCAGAGGCGCCCCATGAGCAGCAGAATGATGATGATCAGCAGCACCAGTCCCAAACCGCCGCTCGGTCCATAGCCCCAGCTTCTGCTGTGAGGCCATGTCGGAACTGCTCCAAGAAGCATCAGGATCAGCAACACGAGCAGAACGGTTCCAAGCATTTCAATTCTCCTTTGGCTAAGCCGAGATTCTACATATACCTTAAACCTTAGAGGCCTGACAGAACTGGGACAGCCACCCTTCACGAACAGTGTTGCTGCGTTTTCCGGTCCAACGCGGGAGTCAGTTCCGCTTCTGTCAGACGTTCTTAAACCGACCCAGGCTCGAAGGATTCACAATCGTCCCATTCATCCGTCGCAAATGACGTGCCACTGCAGATCGGCCCGACCGCTGTGTGCAGAGTCACGAGGGGCACCGGCGGCTCACGGCACTGGAGCCGGCATGGTGTTGCATTGGAAACACACCACAATCAGATCGATGCAACTTAGGGCCGAACACACGACTTGTCACATTACGGGTGCGCTCCTGTGTGCGATCCCGCACAATGCACGCTGAAAAGGGGTCAGGTCTCTTTCTTTGGCCTTCCTCTGGGTCGGATGGTGCTTTCAAGGCTGAGTCGAACGGTGCTGTTGCGCATCCAGCGGTCATCGCCGAATGGTGTGCCACGGCGGACACAGCTGCGCATGGCGTCGAGTTCCGCTTCAGTCTCTGCCTTGTTCACCCAGGACCGCCAGTTTCGCGGCAGACACGGATCGTCAGGAATAGTCAGCCAGCGGCGGTTCTGCACGGGCCTTTGACGGGCATGAGCGGAACCCCATGGCCAGTCTTCTGCTGACTCTGTGAAATTCGCACGAACCGGGTTGCGCTCCACATACCGCATCACAGTCAGCAGATGACCGTCCGACTGGATCGGAAACGACTTGAAGCGTCCCTGATAGAGATGTCCCGTGCCGCCTGTCTTGTAATGGGCATGCCAACGCATTGTGTGCATGACCGTCAGCCGACGGAAAAACTCACTCACCTGATCCGAGGATTCGGGCCGCACGACAAAATGCCAGTGATTCGGCATTGCGACCATCGCATAAATCGGCAACCGAACGATTTGCCATGTCTCATCGAGCACCCGCGCGAACGCGGCATAGTCTTCCGGCTTCTCGAAGATCGTCAGCCTCGCCACCGCTCGATTGAAAACGTGGAAGACTTCTCCAGCCGGACAAATGCGTTTGGTACGAGGCATCCGCAAAGCCTAACCGATACATCAACAGAAACAATGAGACCTGACCCCTTTCCTGCTTTCCACTGCCGAGAAAGCAGGTTAGATTGGTTCTCGCCGCGGAAACAACTTACCGGCTCGCCCCCACGCGCAGCAGCGGAAGCCTGCCTTTCTATGCACATCGATCGCACTTTGTATCACCGGCCCCGCCTGAACCAGAACGGTGTCATTGCAGTTTCCCTTGCATCCGTTCTCGTCTGCGGCTGCGGTGATGGCCAGTCGTCCAATGCGCCCACTGCGGACACTTCACCGCCGCCCGCGATCCTGCACACAGAGGTCTTCACGGTGCAGCCGTCCGCCTGGGCTAAGGTCGTTCGGACCCAGGGCAGCCTATTCGCTGACGAGGTTGCCGTGATCGGGGCCAAGATTGCCGGTCGCGTGGCCGAAGCGCATGTGGACCTGGGAGATTCCGTCGAGCCCGGGACGCAGTTGGTGACTCTGGATCATGAAGAGTTTCGAATTCAGGTGGCTCAGGCCGAGGCGCAGCTGCAGCAAACTCGCGCCGCAGTGGGTCTAAGGCCGAGTGATCCTCTGGAGAAGCTGGACCCGGAGAACGCTGCCCCTGTCCGCGAGGCAAAGGCCATCTGGGATGAAGCAGGTGCCAAGGATCAGCGTGCGCGGCAATTGCGCAGTCAGAATGTGATGACCCAACAGGAACTTGAGGAGATCAATGCCGCCGAGCAGGTCGCGGCAAGCCGATACGCTTCGGCCATCAACGGCGTGAATGAGAAAATTGCTCTGATCGGTGTGAGGACAGCAGAGCTGGATCTGGCGAAACAGCGGCTGGCGGACGCCGTCATCACGGCTCCATTCGCAGGACTTGTTCAGGAGCGGCACATCGCGCCGGGGTCTTTTGTCCAGATCGGTGACCCGATCATTACGCTGGTGAGCAACCATCCGGTGCATTTCCGCGGCAAGATCCCGGAACGCTTCGCCCGCCATTTGACGCTCGGACAGGAGGTCAGGCTGGTGATCGAATCGATGGCCAGTCCCCTCATCGTCAAGGTGACTCGGATTGACCCTTCGCTCGATCCGTTGAGCCGATCGCTGCTGTTCGAAGCGGAAGTGGACAATGCTGCCGGACAGCTGCGGACTGGCCTGTTCGCTGAGGCTCAGGTGGTGATTGACACGAGCGCCGAGTCGATCGTGGTCCCGGAGTCGGCCGTCGTGGAATTTGCCGGCGTGGAAAAGGTGTGGAAAGTCGTGGACGGAACTTCCCGCGAGCACGTGATTCTCACCGGTGAGCGACGCGATGGGAAAGTCGAAATTGTGGAAGGACTCGTTCCCGGCGACGTCCTGCTGTTGCATGCCGAACAGGGACGTGCGGCCCGGGTGGAACCCATCGAAGTCCCCGCGACCCTGACGTTGCTGTCCACGGAGACACAGCGTCCTCTGGAAGGAATGCGTCGGAACAGCGGGGAATCCGTCGAGCCGCAGAAATCCGCAGGTATCCCATGAGTCTGCATTTCGGAAGCGCTGCTTTTGAAGTTGCACATTTCAGCCCCGGAGGGCCGATCCCGGCGCGCCGGGACCGGTGGCGTAAGCCCAATGGCACTCACTTTACCACCCCGACGCGTCAGCGAGGGCTTTCATTATGTTTTCACGCAACGTGAATTGCACCTCACTGACGCTTCGGGTTGGTGTTCATCGACGGCCGTTTCCTCAATAACTTTCAACGATAGCGGTGATCGTGTACTGGCTTGCTGAAATCTGCGTACGCCGCCCGGTATTTGCACTGATGATCATCACCGCCCTGGTGGTGGCCGGCGGGGCTGCATTTCTGCAACTGGGGGTGGATCGCTTTCCGAACATGGACCTGCCGACCGTCATGGTGCGCACGATCTATGTCGGCGCCGCGGCGCAGGAGGTGGAATCCGAGGTCTCGCAGGTCATCGAAGATGCGGTCGCAACAGTGGCCGGCATCGACGAGCTGCGGTCGATTTCCAGTGACGGTCGATCGTTCGTCGTGGTGACGTTCAATCTGAACCGCGACATCGACGTGGCTGCCCAGGACGTCCGCGATGCTGTGGCCAGCGTCATGAACCGCCTGCCGCCGAACATCGATCCTCCGGTGGTGGGAAAACAGGACACGGATTCGTCCCCCATTCTCACGCTGGCAGTCTCTGGTCCTCGATCCAGCAACGAGCTGTATCTGATGGCCGATCGCTTTGTAAAAAACGTCATCGAGTCGGCTCGCGGAGTGGGACAGGTGCAGATCGCCGGTGCTGCGGAACGCGCCGTGCAGGTCGACATCGACGCTCGTCGCCTGGCGGCCTACGAACTCTCTATCCTGGACGTGCGTGATGCGTTGGTGCGTCAGAACGCCGAGGTCCCGGGAGGTCGAGTGGATGAAGGAGTTCGCGAACGCACGCTGCGCACACTCGGTCGCGTACCCCACGCCCGGCAGTTCGGTGATCTCGTGGTGAAGACCGTAAATGGAACTCCCATCCGCCTGGGTGATCTTGGCGAAACTCGGGACGCCACAAAGGAAGTCCGCACGCTGGCCCGACTGAACGGCCAGCCCGCCGTCGTGCTGCAAGTGCAGCGTCAGTCCGGTGAAAACACGGTGCGCGTGATCGAGGCGATCAAAGAACGACTTCCGCGCGCCCGCTCGCTTCTGCCGGCCGATGTGCAGGTGGTTTTACTTCAGGATCAGTCGCGCTACATTCTTGCGGCGCTGCATGAGATCCAGCTGCACCTGATCACCGGAAGTATTCTGGCCTGCCTGACGGTGCTGCTTTTCATGCGATCGTGGCAATCCACACTGATTGCGGCGGTGGCCATTCCCACGTCGATCATTGCGACGTTTGCCTTCATGCGCATGTTTAACTTCACTCTGAACAACGTCACGATGCTGGCGCTGGCACTGATGGTGGGCGTCGTGATCGACGACGCGATTGTCGTGCTCGAAAACGTGTTTCAATGCATTGAAGAAAAAGGGCTCAATCCCACGCAGGGCGCAATCGTCGGCACACGCGAGATCGGCCTGCCGGTATTGGCCACCACACTCTCGCTGATCATCGTATTCCTTCCGGTGTCGTTCCTCTCCAGCGTGACGGGCCGGATGCTGTTCGAGTTTGGCCTGACCGCGACTTTCGCCATTCTCGTCTCAATGCTGGTCAGCTTTACGCTGACGCCGATGATGTGCTCTCGACTGCTCAAACCGAACTCGACAACGACGACGGCTGCCCCGGCCTCGCGCCGGGGATTCTATCAGTGGATCGAGCGATTCTATATGAGCAGCCTGCGGATTTCGATGCGCCATCGCTGGCTGGTGCTGCTGTTGTCTGTCGCCGTGATGGCAAGCAACGTGCCGCTGTATCGTCTGGTGCGTCAGGATTACATTCCCACGAATGTCGACGAGTCGGAATTCGAAGTCGGCCTGGAAGCTCGCGAAGGCGCCAGTCTTTCCGCCACCGGTGCGGTGATCGAAGCGGCCGAGAAGGTCCTGCAGGACATTGAAGGCATCGAGGTCATTCTGTCGACCGTTGGCACGCGCGGCTTCGGCAGCGTGAACCGCGGCGAAATCTACGTGGGGCTGCTGGAGAGCACCAGGAGAACCTTTTCCCTCACACGATTATGGAACGGACTTCTACAGGGTGATCCCGCAGAAGCGTTCCGT
>JANNGQ010000730.1:0-4622 GCA_031403975.1 Planctomycetota bacterium | reverse complement strand
TCGACAGATCAATTCCGCCGGAAATAATGATCACCGCACTGCCGAGTGCAAACAAACCGAGAAACACAGTTCTGCGAATAATCAACTCCGCGGTTGCGCCGGGGTTGTTCCAGTAAGTATGCCCGGGATCAAGCAGAATCGTGGCCACGACAACGGCCAGCCACGCAAGGATCAGCTTGAACTCAACGGATGACCAGAGCCTCCGCAGGAAAGTCGGGTTGCTGGAACTCATGCCCTGGCTTTCGATCTTTCACAAGTCGCGAACTCCGCTCGGTGCCAGAACGGCCTGAGAAGGCCGTCCTGCGGATAGCGTCCCGAACGTACGTCGCCTACGAACTGGTCAGGTTGTACTTCTTCAGCCAGGCCTTGAACTCGGACAGCTTGAGATACTCGACTGAAGGCCCGAAATCCTTAAACATTTCCGGAGTCAGCGGCGAACCGGAATCCGGGACGACGACTTTCAGGCCGGTATCGCGGATATTGCCACCCGGTTCGTTCATCTTCGGGAACATCTCTGCGACTGTGGCTTCGTCACCTTTGAGTTTCGCGAAGACATACTTGACGGAGTCGTATCCCATTCCGAACGGATTCTGCACAACCATTGCGTCGATCATGCCGTCAGACATCTGTTCGATCGCCAGCGGCTCGGCATCAAACGTCACGATCGTGAATCTGTCGCGGACGTTTTTCTCCTTGACGACGTCCACGATCGCCGGAGCGTTGTACGACCAGATTCCGACCAGCACGCTGAGATTGGCATTCTGATCGATGGAGTCCCGCACGTTGTCTCGCGCCCTGGGCCGGTCAGTGTCGTCGGTCCGTCGGCCCTTCTGAACAAACTTCTCTCCGGCCGCACTGGTGAAACCATCCATTCTTTGGACTGCATTCTGCATGCTGTCGTAGCCGACGAACTGAACGTACTCTCCTCCGTCCGGTTTGATATTTTTTGCTGCCGTTCCCAGAACTTCGCCGCCCCGGGTGTTGTTCGTGCCGACGTAAAACTCTCGTGTGCTCTGAAACTTTTCGTCGAGATCGCTGTCGAACGTTCCAATGATGATTCCCTTTTCTTTCAGATTCTTCAGTTCGTCGGCGATCGCCGGATTTGTGGCGGATGTCGGTGAAATGATCACTGCTGCGATGTCACTCTGAGTCCCGTACTGCCGCAGTTTTTCGATCTGACCTTCTTCTGCGTTGGTGTTGCTGTCCATGCCGGCCGTGAAGCCCGCTTCCTTCAGTTTCAGGTCTTCTGCGGCTTTCGCAATCCCGGCTCGCGCAGCGTCCCAGAACGGTGATTCCGTGTTGTTCAGCAGGATAATGCGGCGAGTTTTCCCGGCCGCCCCCCCGGTGCCAGGAGGCGTCGCCGCAGCAGTCCCCGGTGCCTTTGAGGTGCCGGTGTCCGGGGTTTCCGTACAACCGGCGACAAGCAGGAAACCAATCGCCAGAAGTCCAGAAAAGTGCAGTGATCGATGAAATATCATGAAAACCTCGTCTACGGGCGGGACAGCATTAAGGCATCTCAAACAGCAGCGAACAGGCGAGCAGAGCCTCCGATTCTATCGGTCAGAAATCCGGCCTACAAGCCGCGCGGAGCGTCAGAGGAATGTGCTGTCTTCTACTGTTGGCCCGCCGCTCCGTCGGCGGGGATTGCATGCATCGCACGGTGCAGGATGAACCGCCGGGCATCCCGTTCACTCAACGGAGAAGCCCAGCCGACGGCGAACATCTATTGGAGATTCACCGCGTTCTCTGAGCGATCGCAGTGTTTCGGCTTCGTCCCGCTTCGCGAGTCGTTTGCCCGTGTCGTCGCAGATCAATGAATGGTGATGGTACTCCGGAGTCGGCAGTCCAAGCAGTGCCTGGAGCAGTCTCTGTATGTGCGTCGCCTCGAACAGATCCTCGCCGCGCGTCACTCGTGTGATGCCCTGCAGTGCATCATCGACGACCACAGCCAGGTGATAACTGCAGCCGATGTCCTTCCGAACGAGCACCACGTCTCCCAGCAATTCAGGCTGAGCGCGCTGGACGCCTTTCGCAAGATCGCACCATTGCAGATCATTGCCAGCCTCAGCAAGCGCTCGATCCAGATGCAGTCGCAGCGCGAATGACTCACCGGCGGCAATTCGCGATTTTCGTTCGTCCTCAGAGAGATTGCGGCACAGTCCCGGATACAACGGCCCTTCTGTTCCGTGCGGTGCTCCTCCGGCGGATTCGATTTCACGAAGGATTTCCTTCCGTGTACAGAAGCACGGATACAACAGCCCATGGGCTTTCAACTCGTCTGCCACCGCCGCGTACTCCGCGAGATGCTCTGATTGTCGTCTCACCGGGAATTCCCAGTCGAGCTCCAGCCAGGCGAGATCTTCCAGAAGGGCCTCATCAAACTCCAAGCGGCAGCGAGTGAAATCAATATCTTCAATCCGTAACTCAAACCGGCCGTCAATCCTTCGCGCCGCGTCATACGCAAACAGTGCCGAATACGCATGACCGACGTGCAGTAAACCGGTCGGACTTGGCGCAAATCGAGTGACGATGTCGCTGGCCATTGGCAGTAAGACAGCAATTCACTATGCACGGAAAAGAATCCCAGCCGACGGAGCGGCTGGACAACAGTAAGTCACAACTTCTGTCGATCAGCAATCATTGCTTTCACGAACGCAACGGTGTCTGCGATCGGAATTCGCCTGGCCTCGGTTTCCGTTCGCCATTTCACTTCTGTGATGCCTTCCGCGAGCCCCTTGCCGCCAATCGTCACTCGCAGCGGGATGCCGATCAGGTCGGCGTCTTTGAATTTGAACCCTGGGCGCTGGTCGCGGTCGTCCATGAGAACATCGATTCCCGCCTCAGTGAGTTCGCCGTAAATCGTGTTCGTGATCTTCATGACGTCGGCGTCTGTCACGTTCAGCGGAATCAGCTGGACGGAATAGGGTGCGACGGCCAGCGGCCAGATGATGCCGTTGGCGTCGTGGCACGTTTCCACGATTGATGCCACGACGCGAGTCACGCCGATGCCATAGCAGCCCATGATCAGCGGGTGCGACTGCTCCTGGGCATCCACGAACGTCGCATCCATCGCTACGCTGTACTTCGTTCCCAACTTGAAGACGTGGCCGACTTCGATTCCATGCACAATCTGCAGCGGCTGCGGACACTTCGGACACGGATCACCGGATTCAGCGTTGCGAAGATCGAAGGTCTCGGACAGCTCAAAGTGGATCCCCGGAATGACGCCTGTCAGATGTGCGTCTTTTGAGTTCGCACCGATGATTGCCGACTTGATCAATGGGACGTCGTGATCTGCGAAGCAGGGACACTGAATGCCGATCGGGCCGGCGAAACCGACGGGGGCTCCGGTGACTTTCAGAATTGTGGCTTCGTCAGCCAGTTCGACCGACGTCGCTTTGGTGGCTCGGCGGATCTTGCCTTCATTTGCCGTGTGGTCGCCTCGCAACAGGATGGCCACGGGCTTGCCGTCGGCCTTGTAAATCAGCGTCTTGATGAAGGACCTGGCGTCGGATTTCAGCAGCGTGCTGACCTGATCGATCGTGCCTGCATTTGGCGTATCCACTTTCACCGGCGGCTCGACTTCGTGTGGCAGGCTTCCAGCCTGCCTCTGCGACACGCGGCCGGTATCGGCTCGTTCCTGATTCGCCGCATAGCCGCATTTGGCGCAATGCACGACGAAGTCTTCGCCGTTCTCGGCGGGGACCATGAACTCATGCGACGCATCGCCGCCGATCGGACCACTTTCTGCCTCGACCGGCAGATACTTCAGTCCGCATCGTTCGAAGATACGGCAGTACGCTTTGTACATGGCCTCGTACGCTTCATTCAGCTGCTCCAGCGATGCGCCGAAGCTGTAGGCGTCCTTCATGAGGAACTCACTGGTTCGCAGCACGCCGAATCGTGGACGTTCCTCATTCCGGAACTTGGTCTGGATCTGATACAGCGTGAGCGGCAGTTGGCGATAGCTGGAGACGTGCCGCGCCACGAGATCGGTGACGACCTCTTCGTGCGTGGGACCAAGCGCCAAGTGGATGGCGCGATTCTGCCGCTGCACTTTGAATTGAATCAGGACGTTGCCGAAGGCCTCGACGCGACCAGTCCGCTCCCAGAGCGAAATAGGTGTCAGCGCCGGCATGAGCAGCTCGACCGCGCCGGCGCGATCCATTTCCTCACGGACGATCCCCTCAGCCTTGCGTAGCGCGCGCAGTCCGAGCGGCAAATAGGTATACGCACCCGCCATCAACTGACCGATCAGGCCAGCCCGGAGCATCAGCACATGACTGGGTATTTCGGCCCCTTCGGGGCTCTCCTTCATCGTCGGGATCAGCGTCTGGCTCCAACGCACAGGGGGTCCTTGTCGAAAGCGGTTTAAGAAACGGGCAACGGACTCTGGCTAAGCCAACGGCAAACTCGCCGGCATTCTAGGACAAGCGTCGCAACAGCCGCAAGCTCGTGCAAAACGGCGATGGCAGCCCAATTAGTGCAACTATTTTTGCTCGCCGTTCCTTAGCGAGGCTTCCGCGATCTTGGCATAGTCCGGATTCAATTCGATTCCGACACACTTCCGCCCAAGTTCGGCCGCGATTCGACAGGTCGTGCCCGAGCCGGCGAAAGGGTCT
>JANNGQ010000729.1:0-6722 GCA_031403975.1 Planctomycetota bacterium | reverse complement strand
GTCTGTGTCAGTGCCGGTCTTCCTTAGCCTTGCGAGCAAGGTTTCCTGTTTGATGGGTTTTTGAGTCGCGATGATCTTCGTCGTCCACTCATCGTATTCGAAGACTTCATAGGCGATGACGTGCGGCAGCTTGAAGGTCGTACCGTTCATCACCACGATTCCTTCGCTGGGGAGCTTTTCCAGTTTGTCGATCCCTTGTCTGGGTTTCTCCTTTCGTTTCGGCAGCGAAGCCGGCATGTCGGCGGCTTGTGGGTTCTTTTCAAGGGCTTCGGCAGCGATCTTCTCGGCTGCCTGCTCCGCCTTTGCAATCTCAGCTTCCATTCCGTCCCATTGCATACCCGTCGTTTGGAATTCGACTTCAGTTCCCGTGTCGTCGGCGCGCACATCGATATCGAGTGTGGATTTCTGCTTTGTGAATTTCATCCTCACAAACGTTTCGAGGTCGAATTCAGTGGCGGCTTTGGTCCACTTTCGCTGCTCGAGTTCCTTTGACAGAAAATCGACGACACTCTTTACGTCGGACGGGCTTTTGAATTCAATCGATTCGAAAAAGTCATCGTATTCAATCTCCGTCGCATCCGCGGGAAGCGGCAGATCCTTGGGGGTCGGCTGATCATCTTCCTCCCACATCATGCCCGTGGGAGTCAGCCGAACTTCGCTCCCCATTTCTTCACTGTCCACTCGAACTTCGAGCGAAACCTTGTCCTTCGAGAATGTCTGGACCAGGAAGTTGCGCTGAGAATTGTCTTTTTCCGACTTTTTCCATCCCAACTCGGCTAATTTCTTCGCGTAGAAACTTCCTGTGGTTTTGAAATCGGTCGTTACCAGAAATCGGACATCACCACGCCGTTTGACGTAGGTAATATCCGACGCCCCTTCCGGAACAGGCAGATCCCGGACACGCAGTTCGTCGGCCGGCGCGGATGTCAACGTGCTGATCCAACTGAGAACCAACACAATAGCCACTATGAAGTGATGGTTGCGTCGAAACATAACGGGCTTCTCCTGGCAGGGTTGAAGGGAAGACATGGGACCGTTTGATGAACGTGCTTTGTCGTCGATGAACACCAACCCGAAGCGTCAGCGAGGTGTCTCTTACGTCGCGTGAAGACACAACGACGGCCCTCGCTGACGCTGCGGGTTACCAAGTGAGTACCATTGAGCGATCGCTCCCAGACTCTCTCGCTCGGTGAGCCCACAAACTTGCAAGCCTGCAGCGCTAGCGTTGAGAACGGAACTTGGTCTTTTCCAACGGCGGTGAGTCTAACCCAGGAGCCTGGTGATTCACAGTCGCCGGTCGCGCGTGCGTGCGCTCGAGCTGTTCACCGTCGTGGGAGGAGACCCAGTCCCTCAAACCGTGACGGCAGGCGTAAGCGACGTTACGCTGTTCAACATGTCCGACGTCACTCGCATCCTGCAGCAAATCGAATCCGGTGATGCGGTTGCTGCGGACGCGTTGCTGCCTCTGGTCTATGACGAACTGCGGAGGCTTGCGAGATCCAGGATCGCTCATGAGAACCCCGGACAGACTCTGCAGGCCACAGCACTGGTCCATGAAGCCTGGTTGAAGCTTGTGGGAACGGGATCCCGGACGAGTTTCGCCAGCCGACGGCATTTCTTCGCCGCTGCCGCCGAGGCGATGCGACCGATTCTGGTCGATCAGGCTCGACGCAAACTCACCGAACGGCACGGTGGTGACTGGCATCGCGTGGCCGATTTGCCGGATGTTCCGGACACGGAGGAGCAGGCAGAACAGACGGTCACCGTCCACGAATTACTGGACCATCTGGCCGCGACGCACTCCCGGCCGGCAGAGGTCGCTAAAATGCGACTCTTCCTGCAGATGACTTTCGTGGAGATTGCCGAAGTGCTTGGCCTGTCACGGATCGCACGAGCCACAACAAAAGCCTTCTGGCGTCGACGCACTTCGAACTCGGCGTTCTCCTTAGATCCTCCGGTCAATCGACCGAGGCGCTGGCGGCGTACGAGCAGGCTCGGGCCATTCAGGAGCAACTGGTGCGGGAGAACCCCACGTTCACGGACTACCAGAGCGATCTGGCCAAAACGCACATCAACCTCGGCCTTATTCTTTGCTCTAATAATCAGTTGGCCGAAGGGCTGGCTGCGTTCGAGCAGGCGCGGGCCATTCAGGAGCGTCTGGTGCAACAGAATCCGACGGTCACGCGGTACCAAAGCGATCTGGCCGAGTCGCACAACACCTTAGGAACTTTTCTGCGCGTCATCGGTCAGCCGCAAGAGGCGCTGGCAGCGTGCGAGCAGGCTCGGGCCATTCAGAAGCGTCTGGTACAGGAGTACCCGACGGTCACGTACTTTCAGAGCGCTCTCGGCGGCACGTTAAGCATTCTGGCAGATTTGGAGCTGGACGCAAAGCGATTCACCGAGGCGCGGGATCTGTACCGCGAAGCGATCGAACTCCAGCAACGAATCCTGGCTGCGAATCCAGGGGATCCGCCGGCCCGCCAGTCGCTGTGGAAACTCTACATCGGTCTGCTCAGTACCGCTGCGGGCCTTCAGGATGTCGACCTTGCTCGCGAAGCCAGGCAGGGCTGGGCAGACCTCGCGGCCAGTGATCCTCAGGGCAAAGCTCTGGATCAGCGCCAGCAGGCGGTACTCGGTGGCGAGCCGGCGAAGGACTCGCAGGAACTATTGGCTCTTGGTCAGCGCGCGTATAACCTGCAGCGGTTTGCACTCGCTGTCCGCTGGTTTGGCGAAGCGCTGGAGGGGGATCCCCAGTTGGCTGACGGTCGCCAGACGATGCACGCGTACAACGCGGCCTGCTTTGCGGCGCTGGCAGGCAGTGGCCAGGGCCTGGATGATCCCATGCCGGACGAATCGACTCGTCAGAAGCTGCGAAGTCAGGCGCTGACCTGGTTGACTTCTGAGCTGGATCGCTGGACCAGGTTCCTGGACTCGGCCCCACCGCAGCAAAGCCAGACAGTCACTATCAGACTGACGCAATGGCAAACGGACACGGACCGTGCCGGCACCCGGGATGAGACGGAACTCGCCAGACTTCCTGTCGCGGAACAGGACGACTTTAAGCAGTTATGGACCAACGTGGGGGAGTTACTCAAGAAGGCGCAGAATTGACTCCCGCAGCCCGCAGCGGAATTCCGTCAACCAATGACAACGCAAAACAGCCATGACTGAACACGACATATTCACAGCGGCGATCAGACTCAGGGGCGAATCGGCAACTGGCTTTTCTGTCCCCTCTCCCCCGTCGAATGATTCGCCATGTCAACACGCTCGCCAACGGGGGAGAGGGTCAGGGTGAGGGGGATTTCTGCCGTTTCCTCTTGACGAAACTCACGATTGACCCGCGCTGTCAATCCCCCTCATCCGGCCTGTCGGCCACCTTCTCCCCCGATCTCGGGGGAGAAGGGACAGAGGCAAGCCGCCATGCGGATTGCCTCACTCATTCCCCGGCTGTCTGACGGAGTTGCCGCATTCCACGCACGGTCGAAAGCCGTTCCGTGAGTCGGACTGGTACGGACGATCGGCAGCCCCAGTGTAATATTGACGGCCCTGTCAAATCCGATCAGCTTGACTGGAATGTGGCCCTGGTCGTGATACATCGCAACGACGCCGTCGAACTCGCCGGAGACCGCGCGCCGCATGAGAGTGTCAACCGGAAGCGGGCCCTGGAGATTTGGAGTCGAGGGGCGACAGGATTCAACGGCGGGCTGAATCAGAGTTTGTTCTTCATTGCCGAACAAACCGTGCTCGCCGCCGTGTGGATTCAGTGCACAGACTGCGATCGCACCCCGCTGACAGCCGATCCGCTTCAGAAACCCTGACATCAGTCGAATCTTCTCCGCAATCGACGCCTGGCTCAAGAGGCCGTTCACGCTAGCCACAGAAGTATGCAGCGTCACATGCGCGATGCTCAGTCCATGCTGAGCCGTGCTGCCAGTCCGGGCGCTGCCAAGCGGCGGAAGAAGCGTCCGCCAGTCGCTCAGAGCGGACTCCGGCAGATGCAGCATCATCGCGAATTCAGTAACTCCGCATTGTTCAGCGAGGATCTCGGTGTGACCTGGAAAATGATGGCCGGCCAGATGCAGAGCTTCCTTGTTGAGCGGTGCGGTCGCGATGGCGTCGACGCAGCCGTTTCGCGCCAGGCTGATCGACATCGTCAGATACCGAAACGCCGCCTCTCCGGCCAATGCACTGACTTGGCAGCGCGGAGCCTGAAGGACAACATTCCCGGCAGGATTGAGGCACGGAATTCTGCCGGTTGCCGCAATCGCATTCACCTGCGATCGGAATAACGTGGGTTCGAGTGAATCGGAAATCGACTCCTCGATCAGCAGCACGTCTCCGGCGAGATCTGCTGCGTCCCGAAAGATCTGCGGATGTCCGATCAGTATCGGCTGATACTCTTCCCGGTCCCGGCCGCATCGAATCGCCCGGACAATCACCTCCGGTCCGATCCCGGCGACGTCTCCGGAAGTGATGGCTACGATCGGTCTGCTGATGGATTGAACGGCGTTCATGCGGAGAAAGAGTAACGTCCCGCCGTTACGAGACAACTCCCCCGCCTGCAACCTGTCCGATCATCGGAATGCCCGTGTCTCACTGGCTGTCGTCAGACTGAATCTCCAGCTGATCGCGCTTCTGGAAGAGCTGTTTCAGGCGGTCGCGGGAATAGATGCGGATGACATTTTTCTTGTATCGCAGTCGACCGAGTTCGTCGTAGTCCAGGTGCTCAGCGATTTTAGGAGTCGCCATATCGGCATACAGGCCGGCGAACGTCTCCGGATCTACGCCCCGGCCTTCCTCAAGATCCTGCTCGGCGTTGATCCCACCGACCGACGCGCCGAAGAAATTGAGTCCCCCGGACGCTGACGTACTTTGTCCACTCGCAACAAACAGGTTCGTGACTTCGCGTACCGACTTATGAGCCTTCTGATACGCCTGCAGCACATCCTGCGAATACTGTGCGACATCTTCCTGTTGAGCCTGCAGCGGCAGCGACAGTTGCCCCGAAAACGTACCGACGGCATAACCCGCGGCAAACAGGACAGCACCGGCGACAATGGACCGTGTTCGAAGCATGTCAGGAATCCTTGGAATTCAGAATCAAAGCAATCGGCAAGATATACGGAACACGCCAGTCCACCGCAAGCGCTGAATGACGATCGCAACCAATGTCACCGGAGTTTGCTGCGACGCGGGTTGCGAAACACCGTCATGCGGCACTTCCCGGCCGGGATCATGCCTTTTGCTCGACGTCGATACAGGCAACTTGTACAACAAATGAGTCCACAGCGGAACATCTGAGTCAACACAGCATCGCGATGAAATGAGGAACCCCCGTGATGATTCATCGGCGACGGTTTCTGGCACAGAGTCTGGCCACAGCGACGATCACAAGTGCCTCAATGTTCTCGACGGCGGCGAGCGAACCACGACCGACGCTGCGGCCGGGAGAAGATCTGTTCACGTTTATTCAGCGTACTCGCGGCACGCAGGACGACAATCTGTACCGGCAGCTGCTGGGAGCTGCAAACGAATTCAAAGAAGGTGATGCAATCATCGGAGTCGCTGCGGCGAACGAGGAAGTCCGTCGGCAGGCCAGACAGCTGCTTTCCGCCACAACGCTGCGGCAGATTGATCTGCATCCGCCGCATACGGACGATCTGTTCCGGCTGATCGCGGGATCACTCGACGAGGACATTCGCCGACGTCTGGCAGCGATGACGCTGGGCGAGCTGAAGATGTTTCTGCTGGATCGCTCAGAAGATGAAATCCAGGCCGTCCGTGACGGGCTGTCCAGTGATGTGATCGGCTGCGTCGTCAGGCTCCTGAACAACGACGAACTGATCCGCGTCAGTGCGAAAATCTTTAACCGGCTGCCGGGCACCAGCATCGGAGCCCGCGGATATCTTGGAGCTCGGGTACAGCCGAATTCCCCGACCGATAACGTGGACGACATCCGCTGGCAGGTCTTTGATGCCTTTGCGTACGCCGTCGGTGACGTGCTGCTGGGGACCAATCCCGTTTCCAGTGATCCGGAATCGGTCGCTGCGATTGAGCGGACTCTGCAGGACATCCTGGTCACATTCGGAATTGCCGACGCGATGCCTCATTGCGTTCTGGCTCACATTGATGTTCAGGCGGAAGTGGAACGACTCTATCCGGGGCTGACCGGATTCTGGTTTCAAAGCATTGCCGGAAACGATTCCGCCAATGCCACGTTTGATATCTCCGTCGCCAGGATGCAGCGACATGCCGAGTCGCGAACCGGACGCTTCGGGCTGTACTTCGAAACCGGTCAGGGGGCAGATTTCAGCAACGGCCACAGTCATGGCATGGACATGGTCCTTCACGAATCGCGCAAGTACGGTTTCGCGCGAGTCCTCACGAAAACGGTCGCATCGGCGCTGAAAAGTTCCGGCCGCAGTCATCCGCCGTGGGTTCATCTCAATGATGTAGCCGGATTCATCGGACCAGAAGTCTTTCGTTCGCGCGAGCAGCTCGTGCGCTGCTGTCTGGAAGACATCGTGATGGGCAAGCTGCACGGATTGACGATCGGGCTCGATGTGTGCTCAACACTGCACATGGACGTGACGCTCGATGATCTTGGATGGTGCATCGATCAGATCATGCCGGCAAATCCGGCGTACCTGATGGCCCTGCCGACCCGCCTTGATCCGCTGCTGCACGTTATCGGTGAACGGCCCGGGAGCGGGCACCGT
>JANNGQ010000728.1:0-5855 GCA_031403975.1 Planctomycetota bacterium | reverse complement strand
GAAATGAGCAGCCAACGGATACCGCACGCCGCACTGGGCAGGCTGAAGCCGCTCGTGTGCTGGACTCGTAGGGCCGAACCAGCGCATGCAGTCGGGTTGCGGTGGTTCGGTTTTTGACATTTGAAATTCTTCTCCCGCAACCGGCTGATGGCGAGGACGACAGCGGGCGGCTCGGAGTCAGGGCAGCGTGGTGGT
This sequence comes from Planctomycetota bacterium, assembly GCA_031403975.1. GTDB lineage: Bacteria > Planctomycetota > Planctomycetia > Planctomycetales > Planctomycetaceae > SXXK01. The sequence goes on along the minus strand of JANNGQ010000728.1, from coordinate 5,660 downwards.
CGGTTGCAAGTTGCGATTCTGCAGCCTGGCGGCCGGCCCCTTTTGTTGAGCCGGAGTTGAAGGGGGACTCAGCTCGAATTCTCAATGGAAGTCGTTTGTCGGTGGAGTGATCTGCCGGAATCGGTCGGAGTCGGTTGTCTGTTCGTTCATTTCTATCAACTGGAGTGACAGCGTTCATGCATCAAAGGCGAGTAATGAGCTTCACAAAACCAGCAGCCCTTTTGTCGCTCTTGCTTACGGTTCTGGCAGCCGGCTGCTCGAATGACGAATCAGCCCAGCCGGTCGCAGAGAGTGCCGCCAAGTACTCAGCTGAAGAATTGGCACTCTGGAAAGAATTCCGCAGTCGTCACGAGACAATTGTCAATACACTGTCTTCTCAATCACCAAGTACTCCAGAAGAGGCTCGACGTCGACTGGCCGAGTTGAAGAACAACTCCCCTCAATTATTTTCGAATGTGGCCTCTTCGCATCCAATTACGGTTGTTGACCCAGACATCATGTTCCAGACAGACCAATCCGAGTTTTACTCACTTCTGCTGGCGCACTCGTGGTTCGACACATACGGCGTCGCGGGTTTTGCCGATGGTCATGTAGAAAGAACTCGCGACAGAATGTGGTTTGATGCCGTCGTAAAGGCCGGCAAAGGAAGTCTACAGGCAGGTCCAAATGGGCTGGGCTCAGTTCGCGGAACCATTCCTGGATCGACTCGGTAACGCAGTCAGCTTCCGCCAGCGGTGAGCAAGGGTTCTTCCGTGGTGCTTAGTCGTAGTGGTTCAGTTCGGCGGCCCGCCAGTCCGATCCGCTTCGGATTCGTTGTGTCATGAGCATTTCCGATCTTTGCACCGCCCGTCCCGTAGGTCTTGCCGGCCGACGTGTGAGCACACTTCACCAGGACACAGTAGGAGATGAATTGACGCACCGTTGGAAATCGATCGACAGAGTGGAATTCATAGAGAATGGTCAGAGCCAGGATCTTTCCGATGTCGGGGATCGTTTTCAGGAGGAATAAGGATTGAGGATCGTCGATTTTTGCCGATCGTTCGAGGTACCGTTCGAGTTTGCGGATCTGTTCGTCGCTGTGGTCGACGAGTCCTTCGCGAAACGGTGCGAGCGCCAGTTCGAGCTCGTCGACCCGGCATTTCAGCTCCCGCTGCAGCCGTTTGTTGCCGTCGGCATCGGTGATGCAGAGGTAGAGCGTTCTGGCATGCAGGTCAATCCCCGCATAGAATGTGTGCGTGTTCTTGTAGAATCTCATCATGGTCTCCTGCGTGAAGAAGAGTCATGAGCCCGCAACCTGTGAGGACAGTTTGTCACTCACGATGATCTTAGGACACGCCTCAACGGATCGCTGAGGCCATGATGAGTATCAAAACGCTGAACCCGAGACTGGCTCCTGCGTGGTCAACCTGATCATCGAATGCGGATGACCATAAGTTGCCGTTCACGGTTTCACACATGGTGCGTCAATCGCGGCAACTCCGGTCAGCTTCGTCGTTCGGCAACAAGAATGTGGCATCATGGATATCCGGAGGCTCGCTCAACGACTCCTGCTGTGTGGCGCAGCGTGCCTGGTGATAGTCGATCCACCATCGGTCCGCGGTAGCGACCCGTTTGCCGGGATGGACCCGTACATCCGCGAGGCTCTGGAAACGTGGCAAGTTCCCGGACTCGCAATCGCGGTCGTCAAGGACGGAGAGATCGTCCTCGCGCGCGGTTACGGCGTGTGCGAGATCGGCAAGACGCGGGAGGTCAGCCCCGAGACCGCCTTCAATCTGTCGTCGTGCGCGAAGTCGTTCCTGGCCGCCTCCGCAGGAATGCTGATCGACGAAGGGAAACTGCGCTGGGACGATCCGGTAGCGAAGCATCTGCCGGAATTCCAGCTGGCCGATCATTACCTGACAGAACACATCACGCTGCGCGATCTGTTGTGTCATCGCACGGGCTTGCAACGCGCAGACTTGCTGGGGGACGGAGCGGGTTTTGATGCCAGGGAGATCCTGCGCCGCCTCCAGCATCTGGATTCGGTCGCCGAATTGCGCACGCAGTTCATCTACAACAATCACATGTACACCGTTCTGGGCGAGGTGGTGATGCGTGTTTCGGGCGAACCGTGGGAGCAATTCGTCGCCAAACGCATTTTCCAGCCACTCGAAATGAAATCGACCACCACGACGGTGACGACATTCGGGCCGGATCAACTTGCGCCGCGCCACTGGCGGAGCGATGCAGGGATCGTCGCACGTCCAGTCGACGAAGGGATGTACTCCACGGTTCGCGATATGGCCAACTGGCTCATATTTCAACTGGACGAGGGCATGTACAGAGACCGCACGCTCCTCAAGCCAGAGACGATCCGCGAAATGCACGCCTTGCAGTTTTCTGTCCCTGTCAAATCGCGGGCGAAAAACAATATCTATGCGGCTCAGTTTCTCGGCAGCGGACTTGGCTGGAGCGTCCAGGATTACCGTGGCCGCAAGGTCGTTTCGCATGGAGGCGCTTGGGGGGCGATGGTGGCAATGATGCCCCAGGAAAAGCTGGGTGTCGTCGTTCTGTCGAACCTCGATTTGGAGTACCTTGCCCCGCTATTGATGTACGACGTATTCGATGCGTACCTCGTCGGCCCCGAAACCACATGGAATCGAGACAAATGGGAAAGCACCTGGCTCAGCAATGAACCTCCGGGTTCCGCCTACCGACCCAGGGACGAAGCGAAAGCACGGCTGGAAACGACTCGCACCGCGGGCACTCAGCCCTCGCTGCCGCTGGAAGAATACGAGGGTGTCTTTGACTCCGAACTCTACGGCCGGCTCGTCGTACGGCACGATCGCGGTCGGCTGTCCGTGACATTCGGGCAGTTTACAACGGAGTTGTCACACTGGCAGGATGAATCGTTTTACGTCCGTACCCCGACACGGCTGACTTTCGACTGGCTGTTGACGTTCGCGGCGTCTACGCGGGGTGAAATCGAGAATGTCACCGTCAAGCACGTAGGCTGGGACGAAGACGAGAAGGACCATGTTTTCCTTCGCGGCAGATGATCCCGAGGCGTAAGGGTGCGATCCGCACATCCAGCAATGCTCTGCCACTTTGGTCCACTGCTTCAATCATGCTGCCGCGCCGCCAATCCGGAACGAAGCGTCATACCCGATTCGCAGCACAAATGACTTTCGCCCTGGAAAGGCGTCCCTTGCTGCCATTGCTGCGGCGATGAATGCGTCTCCAGGCTGCACTTTCTGACAACTCGCTAACGAGCGGTGTCATGCTGTCGTGACTGAAACTGGTCTCAGCAGCCACGGGGGTCATGGGTAAGAATTGTTTTACGAAGACAGTTCTTTCCCCGAAGGAGCACCCCGATGGCTGCATGGACGCTGCCGCACAGGATAGCAGACTGGTGTGAATTTCTCACCACGGCTTTGGACAGACGAAGTCGGAAGTATTTTGTCACCATCATCCTCGGCATGCTGCTGGCCAGCGGTCGCAGGACGGTGTTGTGCTGGCTGCGGGCGGCCGGTGTGTCAGACGACTGGCAGGATCATTACTACTTTCTGCAGACGCTGGGACGCAGGGCGAGACACGTCGCCACGAAGCTGCTGCATCTGGCGGCGAAGCAGATTCCCCTCAGCCATGTCGGCCCCTATGTCAAACTCGCTCTGGATGATTCACCGACCAGGCGATACGGCCCCAAAGTTCAACTGGCCGGAACGCATCACAATCCCACGCCGGGACCATCGGGCTCTGAATTTCTGTACGGCCATGTCTGGGTCACCATCAGCTGGGCAGTCGCGCATCCAACGTGGGGCTGCATCGGACTGCCGCTGCTGGGACTGATGTATGTTCGCCGGAAGGACCTGCAGATCCTGGAGAATCTGAAGCTGGCTCCCTGGTTGTTCCGGACGAAGCTGGAACTGGCTGCGGAACTGGTCGAATGGTGCGTGACGCTGTTCCAGAACTGGTTTCAGAAACCGGTGATGGTGATCGTGGACGGTGCGTATGCGAAGCGTCCGTTTCTGAGTCGCGTGATGAAGACCGGTGCGGTGGTGGTCAGTCGTCTCAGGAAGGACGCGGCTCTGTTCGACCTTCCGGAACCTGTGAAACATCGCGGAAAAGGTCGCCCCCGAAAGTATGGGAAGAATCGCATGTCACTGGCTCGTCGCGGTGGCCATCACAAGGGCTGGACAACTGCGCGCATGGTTCTGTACGGTCTGGAACAAACCGTGATCTACAAGACATTTCTGGCCAGCTATCCGCCGGTTGGCGGCGTGATCCGGGTTGTGATCGTGAAGCGTTCCGCGGAATTGTTTGCCGACTGTGCTGCGGAATGGGTGGCCTTCTTCTGTACGGATCCAGAGGTCTCTGCAGAATTGATCATCGAAAGCGTGGCCGATCGTTCGACAATCGAACAGAACTTCCATGACGTCAAGGAAGTCCACGGTGCTGGTGAACAGCAGGTGCGAAACGTGTGGTGCAACCTGGCCTGCTGGAACCTGTGCCTGTGGCTGCACACACTGGCGGAACTGTGGTCCTGGAGACGGTCGGGGAAGACTCTGAAGCAGCGTGATGACCGGCCGTGGGATGATCAAGCTCGCCGCCCGAGTCACGCCGATCGCGTCAAAACCCTGAGAAAACACGTGCTCCAGGAATCATTTTCCAATCTTCCTCGCGCACAACGCGCGGCTCGAAAAATCCACAGCCTCTTCAATGCTCTGACCAGACTCGTCAATTGAGTTAGACTGTTGTCAGAAAGTGCAGGATTGTTCAGAGAAGCGGTTTTCGATTGAGTGAGCCCCTTTCGTCTTCGCCTCGGTTCGCGGTGAACCGGCCGGGGTGATTGCGAAGACGGAAGCGAGCGGCTCGGAGTCAGGGCAGCGTGAAGGCAGGTGGCAATTTGCGGTTCTGCCGCGTGGCCGCCTGCCCCTTTGTTGGGCCGGAGCTGAGGGAACACTCTCTGCTGCACCATGTTCCGACGCCCGTGCTCCCCTTCTGAAACTCAATCTGACTCATCTCACCGAAATCCGCGACTGAACCGTGGCCTGTTTTCCGGAGGCAACATGCTGGCATTGAACTCGAAGCGGGGATAGGCTGCCGTCTGTCCGAGGCCGATGCGAACTCGGGCCATCCGGTTGTTCCGCCTGGTTCCTGCGTGTTTCTGCCTCATTTAACATCGTCCCCGTGTTTCGATTTACGACGAATCGAATCTGTTCTGACTGCAGGAGGTGCCGAAGTCTTTTCCTGAAAGGTGCGAGCATGAGAATCAAAACAGGGTTGAATTGGCGGATGTTGCTGTCGGGACTGGCCATCATGTGCCTGACAACAACCACCGCGTGGGCTCTGTCCGTTACGCTGGACTTTCATTTCCCCGGAGTGGACTCCGGCGGGAATCTCAGCGGTGCGCTGGGAGCGCCCGGTCAGATCAAAGCCAATGTCAATACCCGAACCGGTCGGTTTACCGCAAAGGGGTCTGCACACGTGCAGAACCTGTCGGGAGCGAAGCAGACCTATCTGAACGTTCCGGTCAACATTCCCAACGCAACGGTGCAACAGAGCAAATACACCGTGAAGAAGAATGGGAATGCTACGGCCGTTGCATCCGGAACTGCATCTTCCTGACCGGCTGAGAAGCCGGTACTGTGGAGGTCGTATCATGCGGCGATCTGTGCCGA
>JANNGQ010000727.1:0-3468 GCA_031403975.1 Planctomycetota bacterium | reverse complement strand
CATCGGGAATCTGTTTGCCGTTTACTCCCTGCAGCACATCGCTGTTCTCAGCAGTTGCTGTTGCCGGAAAAGTCAGAAATGCCATGCTGATGTCGCGTCCTACTTCCGGCAAACTGAACGATTCCGCGCTGCTGACGGCCTTGCTGGCGGGTGAGAGTTTCTGGCCCACAGATCCGGCATCGCAGCATGAACTGGGGCTGGCGGATCCGATGCTGGAAGCCCTGGTCTGCCGACTGATGAGATCATCCGGAAATCTCTCAGGGCGGACAATTGCCAGCGAATTGTGCCTGCCGTTCCGAATACTGGAAAGCCTGCTGGAGCGGCTGAAAAGCCGTCGCCTGCTGGCCCATTGCGGCAGTGCCAGCATGAATGACTATCTGTTCGGACTGACTGATGAAGGCCGTCGACGGGCCGAAGTGGCCCACAAGGAATGTGCATATATCGGCCCGGCACCCGTGCCACTCGCGGACTATGTGATTTCCGTGGAAGCACAGGCGATCTGCGATCAGGCCGTCCGGCGCGAAGATCTCGATGATGCGTTTTACAATGTGTCAGTCACGGAAGAACTGATGGATATGATGGGGCCCGCCGTGAACTCCGGGAGCGGCCTGTTCCTCTACGGTGCTCCAGGCAATGGAAAGTCCACACTGGCAAGATGCCTTACCAGCTGTTTCGGCCAGGAAATCTGGTTACCTCACGCAGTCATCGACGGGCGCGAGATCATCACCCTGTTCGACCCGGCCTACCACCAGGAATCGGAAGCTCCTTCAAACGGTCTGCCGTATGACCGGCGCTGGAAGCGGATCCGGCGACCGACAGTGATCGTGGGCGGGGAATTGACGCTGGACAATCTTGAAATCCGGCATGATCCGGTGAGCAACATCAGCGAAGCACCGCTGCAGATGAAGAGCAACTGCGGCTGTCTGCTGATTGACGACTTCGGTCGGCAGCGGGTTTCTCCCGAACAGCTGCTGAACCGCTGGATCATTCCTCTGGAAAACAAACATGACTACCTGACTCTGGCGACCGGAAAGAAGATCCAGGTTCCGTTCCAGCAGATGATCATCTTTTCGACCAACCTGGACCCCGCCGATCTGGTTGACGAGGCGTTTCTGCGCCGGATTCCCTACCGGATCGAAGTCGGTGACCCCGACGATGACGAATTCCAACGACTGTTCAGGATTGCGGCAGACAAGCTGGGATGTGATTACGATCCACTGGCGGTTGAACATCTCATCAACCGCTGTTACCGCACTGAGAAGCGGCCCATGCGCCGCTGTCATGCGAGGGATCTGCTGCTGCAGGTGCGGAGTTATTGTCTGTACCGTGACATTCCGTTCGAAATGCTGCCGGCGCATTTCGATCAGGTGGCTGATTGTTTCTTCACGCGCGTACCGACGCGGCCGCTGAATGCATCGTTCGGAAACACTCAGTCAACCTGCCGCTGAAAGGCTGTGTCCCATGACTCGTACTCTTGTGATGCCCGCTGGCTCGCCTGCGAACTCCGATGCGGAAGGTCAGACCGCTGACAACTCACAAGTCATTGCCGGCTACCGTCTGGAAGAGAAGATCGGGGCCGGCGGATTCGGTGAAGTCTGGCGGGCGATCGGGCCTGGCGGATTTGCCAAGGCTGTGAAAATCCTCTTCGGAAACCGGGCTGGGCCCCAGGCCGAGACGGAGTTGCGGTCCCTGCATCGAATCAAAGATCTGCGGCATCCGTTTCTGCTGAACATGGAACGAGTCGAAGTCGTGGACGGTCGCGTTGTAATCGTGTCAGAACTGGCCGACCGCAGTCTGGAACGACGATTTGCCGAGGCTGTCGAGCAGGGTCAGCGGGGGATTCCCCGCGACGAACTTCTGGGATACCTTCGGGACGCCGCAGATGCCCTGGATTTTATGTCCGAACAGCATGGTCTGCAGCATCTGGATATCAAACCGGAGAATCTCTTTCTGCAGGGCGGTCATGTCAAAGTCGGCGACTTTGGTCTGACGAAAAATCTGTCGTCAGGCGGCCAGTCCCTCGTCACGGGGTTTACGCCGTTGTATGCAGCCCCTGAGTTGTTTGACGGACGTGCCGATCGCGCGACCGACCAGTACAGCCTGGCGATCGTGTATCAGGTCATGCTGACCGGATCGGCACCATTCAACGGGAGGACTCCGGCTCAGCTCACGTCTCAGCATCTGAAAAGTCCGCCCGATCTCAACGGACTGCATCCTTCCGACCGAGCAGTGGTGGCCCGAGCCCTGTCCAAGAATCCCAGATCACGTTTTTCCGGATGCCGGCAGTTCGTAGATGAGCTGACGAAACGCCGATTCGGCGCTCCGGCACCACAACGTCCGGGGAATGACGCAGATGCTGACCGCTCGACAGCACTGACGGCGATTGTTGATGCCGAGTCACTGGGACTCAGCGATTCGCAGGTGCTTCCGCCGGCAACACCGTTACGTCCGGTTTCGGTGGCCAGCACGCCGCTGGTCCTGCGTCCCACCGTGTTCGTGGGCGTCGGCGGCATGGGTTGCAGAATCGCAGAGCTGCTTCAGGCCAGGTGTCGGTCCATGTTCCCGGGAGCCGGACTTCCTGCATTGCAGTTTCTGTGCATTGACACGGACCCGGAAGCGAATGCGCGGGCGGCAGTCACCCGAGGTACCGAACACACGGGTCCAATATCAATCGTCATTCCGCTCAGGACATCGCACGAATACCGAAACAAATCGGCTGATCACCTCAACTGGCTGAGTCGCCGGTGGCTGTTCAACATACCTCGATCCGGACGAGTGGAAGGTCTTCGACCGCTGGGACGACTCGCGTTTGTCGATCACGAAGAAGAGATCCGCGAGTGTCTCCGGTCCACTCTGAAGTCGGCCTGTCAGGCTGCGTCTGCCCGGACAACTGCGGAAGAGACCGGCCTTCCGTTTACAGAAGAAGAAATCGAGGTTGTCCTGATCGGGTCCACAAGCGGCGGAACAGGCAGCGGAAGTATGCTGGATACCGCCGGCATGATTCGATCACTGATGGGTGAGACAAACCTGACGCGCACGCAACTGGCAGCCGTCCTGCTTCATGGAACCTCCGTCGGCCGTCAGACGGCTGAAATGCAGGATGCCAATACCCTCAGTTTTCTGAAGGAACTCTATTACTTCTGCCTGCCCGGCGTTCAGCGTCCTGGTACCAGCAGACGCGGAAGTACCGCGGAATCTGTACTTCCCTTTGACGAGGCCTGGCTCCTGCACCTGGGAGAAGAACTCAGCAGTGCGGAGTTTCAGGCAGCCTCCGAAAAGGTTTCAGACTATCTCGCATTGCGAACACTTTCACCGGCACGGCGGGAAATGGACGCCTCGCGTCAGTCGGGAGCGAGCGGTTGCGGTCAGGATCACGAACTTCTCCTGCATACGTTCGGGCTGGCCAAGGTCCGAGAAGATGCTCTGGAACTGGCGCATCTGGAGGCCGTTCATCTTGGCAATGGAATC
>JANNGQ010000726.1:0-6426 GCA_031403975.1 Planctomycetota bacterium | reverse complement strand
GCTCGGGCGCGAGTCTGGCGGCTGCTGGCCCAGTTGCCCTTGATACTCTCAGGCGGACTCGGTGACGACGCCGAGCAATTCAATTCGCGGTCGACAGGGCTTTCCGCTGACGAAACGGAACTGTCGTGGGCAGGACGGCTGCTGGTTCGGCTGCGGACTTCTCGCGACCGTCCGTCGGCAGCGGAAGATGCCGCGATGAACGCTCTGATGATTTGTGAATGCCTGACAGAAATGCGACCGGCATGCTTCGCCGCACGGTTCGCCGCCAGCACAACAAACAACATCATTGCGGCGCTGGAGTCTGCGGCAACGGTGTTCGTGGCTCAGCTGCGGAACGATCCGTTTGCCTGGACCAGCGAACTGCTGAAAGGTTTTAAGGATCCGGCACAGACCGAGGCCTGGTGGAGACGCCGGGAGGGTCAATCGATGCCGTTTGGCTTCTCGGAGAGCACCGAAGACGGCCGCGCGGGTATCCTCGCGGATGTCTGTCAGTCACTCCTGGGGAGCACGGATCGGATTCGGATTGAGGCCTGTGCAGTGAGACTGGAGAAAATGCTGGCCTCAGAACAGATGTTTCCGACCACTGATTGGGCAGCCTCGCGTTTGATGACGCTGCTGGATATCCCTGCGGATCGGCAGGCTTTGGTGATCGCAATGTCCCGTCTCGTCGGCTGGGCTGCTCAGGCGATCGAACAGCAATCGTCTGGCATCAGTCTGCTGCCGTCTCTACGCTACGGTACCGCCTCAATGACGAAGTGAGGCGCATTCAGCCAGGGGACTGTCGGATTGTTCGTAGGGTAGGCTTCAGCCTGCCGACATCATCCCGATCGTTTTGTTTTCTCGATGAAAATGACAGGCTGAAGCCTACCCTACGAAGATTCGGCACAATTGAAGTACAACAATTCACATCTCGGTCCGCCATGTCCGTTGCTTTTCAACAGTGTATTCATCCGGATTGTGCCGCCACGTTTGATGTCGGACAGGTGCTGACGTCGTGCCCGAACTGCGGCAGTCTGCTGGATGTTCGCTACGACTGGAACCTGATCAGAGTCCCGAAGTCGTTGACAGAGTTTCAGAGCCGCTGGGCAACGAGACTCAATCCCGTGGACTTCAGCGGCGTGTGGCGGTTTCGTGAGCTGTTGCGATTTGCAACGGACGAGCAGATTGTCACGATCGGAGAAGGCCAGACAATTCTGCAGCGGAATGACCAACTGGCCCGCGAGTGCGGAATGAAACCGGGAAGTCTGTTTCTGCAGTACGAGGGTCTGAACCCGTCCGGCAGTTTCAAAGACAACGGCATGACGGCCGCATCGACTCATGCGCGACTGGTCGGGGCAAAGATGACCGCGTGTGCCTCAACGGGAAACACGAGTGCATCGCTGGCGATCTATGCGGGTGTCACGGGCCTGTTTCAGTGCATCGTCTTTGTCGGAAGCGGAAAGATCGCGTTTGGGAAACTCTCACAAGCTCTGGACTACGGCGCGAAGACGATCCAGATCCGCGGGGATTTTGATGACGCTCTGGCCCGCGTTCGGGAGATCTGTGCGAAGCATCCGATCTATCTCTGCAACAGCGTCAATCCGTTTCGACTGGAAGGACAGAAGACAATCATGCTGCGAGTGCTCGAAGGGCTCGGCTGGCAGGTTCCGGACTGGATTGTTGTCCCTGGCGGAAACCTTGGTAACAGCAGTGCTTTCGGCAAAGCCTTCATGGAACTCCGAGAGTTGGGTCTGATTGACCGGATTCCTCGTCTGGCGATCATAAACGCTGCGGGAGCCGGAACACTGGACGAACTTGTCAACGCCGGAAAACTCGAGTGGAATGCTGGCCGCCCGAACACGGATCAGATCGCTTCGCGTTACTCAGCGATGGACCGGAACAACGAGCGGGCCTCCACGCTGGCCAGTGCGATTGAGATCAATCGGCCAGTGAATCTTGAAAAGGCACTGCGGGCAATCGAAGTCTGCCAGGGGGTTGTGCGCACGGTGTCCGACCAGGAAATCGTGGATTCAAGGGCGCGCCTCGCGGCGACTGGATTCGGCTGCGAACCTGCCAGCGGTGCGACTATCGCCGGTGTACGACGGCTGCGAACCGAAGGAGTGATCGGAGCGACCGACCGCGTCGTCTGTATCCTGACGGGACATCAGTTGAAAGACCCGGATCTGACGCTGGCGTATCACTCTGGCGATCCCGTCCTGTTCGACAGGAAGCTGCGTTCCGCGGGAGTGACCGGCGCTCCGTTCGCGAATCCGCCGATCGTGGTTGAGAACGATGAAGCGGCGATCCTGAAGGCCCTCGGACTTGGTGACTCGCGGTGAACATCGTCCGCACCGATTCGAGACGCCGACCAGACCGAAAACAAGCAATGTCGCGTCCCGCCATCGGGCCTGTCCCGAATGGCGTGGACTTTAGGTTTTCGGGCTCGATACGCCCCGGCGGAGCTCGCCTCCGTCGAGCGCGGATCATGACCAGCCAATTCCCGGAATTGGCACCTTGCCACCATTGCGGCTTGTCCGCATGGAGCCGTGATTTCATTGATCATCGCCCTACGGAGACAAGCGCCTGCAGTGGCGAAAACGCATTCCTCACTTCTGGTCTGGTAATGATCATCGCTCGACGGGGACAAGCCCCATCGTGGCGGAACTTCGCTTAAGACCACGCCATTCGGGCCTGCCCCGGTGGTTTAACGGCTTTTGCACCATTTTGGCGACACTTGAAACGTGATCGAGGCTCGCGGACAGTCCCCAGGTTCGGTGGGGTCCGTTGTTTGAGGACCAGATGCGGGAAAGACGAATCCATGAAAATCGCCGTGATCACCGCAGGCGGGGCCGGCATGTTCTGCGGATCGTGCATGCAGGACAATACACTGGTTCGCGCACTGCGAATGGCAGGTGCGGACGCCGTGCTGCTGCCGGCCTACACGCCGATTCGTGTCGATGAAGACAATGTCAGCAGTGATCAGATTTTCCTTGGCGGCATCAATGTCTATCTTGATTCAAAATTGCCTGGCTGGAGTCGTATTCCTCGATTCGCGAGGAGATGGCTGGATCGTCCGGGGCTGGTGAAATGGCTGTCGAAACTCAGCAGCAGCACAGATGCAGCCGCACTCGGGCCATTGACGATCGATCTGCTCAAAGGCAATCAAGGGCCTCAACGAGCCGAGATCAATGAACTGATTCGATACCTCTGCGACAAACTTCAGCCCGATATCATCCTCTTCAGCAACGCGCTGCTGTCAGGGATTGTACCGGAGCTCCGACGTCGTTTTTCCGGTCGGATTTGCTGTCTTCTGCAGGGCGACGACATCTTCCTTGACGGACTGACAGAACCCTGGAGGGCACAGGCACTGAGACTCATCGCCGACAACGCGGCATACTTCGATGCTCTGCTGACGCACAGTGACTACTACGCCCGGTACATGCAGAATTATCTTGGACTCGGTGCGGATCGTTTTCGCCGGATTCCGCTCTCAATCGAAGATGTCCCGGCATCCGGGCCTGCGACAATGACAGGCGAGATCGAGCCACTCAGTGTGCAGGAATCCGAGTCCATGTCAAAGCCGGTCGTGACGGCCGGTTATTTTGCCAGGATCTGTCCGGAGAAAGGGGCCTCTCGATTCCTTGATGCCGCGGAAAATGTGCTGCCGCGGCGACGAGAATTGCGGATGGTGATTACGGGCTACCTGCCGGAGCAGCACCGAAGGACGCTGGGATTGAGAATGAAATCCTTGCAGTCTCGCTTTTCCGAACAATTCCGGTGGCTTGAGGGCCCTCAGACTCGCAATCACAAGTTCCGACTCTTGAAGTCTTTCGACTGGCTCTGCGTGCCAACCGTGTATTGTGAACCTAAAGGCCTGTATGTTCTGGAAGCGGCGCTCGCCGGGGTCCCGTCGCTATTACCGTCCCACGGGGCGTTTCCAGAACGGATTGCCGCACTGGGAATGGGAACTCTCTACGATCCGCAGCAACCGTTGGCGCTGGAAGAACTGCTGCTGAGAATTAAGCCCTGGCGCGATGCTGGCGTCAGGGAATCGCTCCGAAAACGATGTCTGCAGCAGTTCGGGATGCGGGAGACCGGAGGCCAGGTGATGGAAGTTCTGCTGGCGATTGACAAGGCCCCCGGGACTGAAATCGCTATGGACACGTCAGAAACTCTTCGCCGGCGAGTAATGCCCAGCACAGATCAATGACTGTGCTGGCGGTCGCTCCGGACTGACGAGCAGATTCCAGTTCCGATAACCACACAGAGCGCTCGAGTTCCGTCGGAAACCGGGAGAGGATGAGCAGATAAATGTCGTCGATGAGAGTCGTGTCGTCAGCGCCTGAATTCAGCAGTGACCGGACCAACGGCGAATCGGGCGTGAGTCGCTCGTTCAGCAGATCACCGTTGATGAGATGCAGTGCAAGTGGCAGTGATTCGGACTTCTGTTCAGAACCCGCGAAGGTGCCTTTGGCCGGGCAGCGGCCAAGCGCTTCCAGGGCGGCGACGCGAGATGGAAATCGGCTGATGCTGATCAGCCGGACTGAATCCGGCAACCCGTCGAAACTCTGGCGGATGCCCGTCACATCTCCGATCGAGTCCAGCAGAACTTCGGGCGAAAGTGGCTTCGGGACCCGGTGCGCAAGAAATACGGCAGCCGGATGATTGCCGGAATTGCCGAGACTGCGACGAGACCAGGCGCTGGTTCTGCAGATTGATCGAACCAGCGGCTTCAGTCGGAATCCGCTATCCACAAAACTCTGAGTCAGCTCTGTCAGAAGTTGCGGATGAGTCGCCGGATTGGTCACTCGAATATCGTCCGCCGGTTCGATCAGCCCGCGACCATGCAGATTCCTCCACACTTGATTGACGACAAATCGGGGAAATAACGGATTGCCTGGATCGGAAATCCAATCAGCGAGTTTCCGACGTCCCTCGTCAGCAGTTACAATCGAGTGACTCAACAAAATTCTTGGGACTGCACGTTCACCCGTCGCCGGATGAACTGCTGTTCCATTCGGTTTCGGCCGGATCAGTGCGCCACGGTCCACGGTCGCAAAGATTGCAGCAAGTCCGTGGTAATCGTCCTGAGTCCAGCGGTCCAGCGGATGATCGTGGCAGTTGGCACAACGAAGTCGGATTCCGAGAAGCGATTCACTGAAGTGCTCAGCCTGACTGCGGGCATCTCCCGTCACGGTGTGAAAAGCTGCCGGTCCGTTGTCTTCGGGATTGCCGTCCGCATTGACCATTTCTGCAGCCAACTCGTTGAACGGCGATTCAGCGGCAATCTGTTCCCGCAGCCAGGCATGCCATTCAGTCGCCGCCTGTTCTGATCGAGCGTCGTGGACTCTCAGCATCCGCGCGAAGAGATAAGTCCAGTAGTCGGTGAACTCAGGTGACTCAAGCAGTTCGTCAATCAGACGACTTCGCTTGTCGGGAGACTCGTCTGCCGAGAAACTCCGGATGCGGCTGACAGCGGGTCTGCGACCTGTCAGTTCCAGCGTGGCTCGACACAGGAATGCAGTGTCATCAGCAGCCGCGGCGGGAATCAGATTCATAAGTTGCAGGCGCTCGTCGATGCGACGGTCAATGGGACTCATGGGATCTATAGGATTTATGGGATCAATCCGATCGCCCGGAAACGGCGTGAACACTTCGATCGGCACGACATGCCCTGGATAGCGGGCGATCAACAGATGCCTTCCGGCGCGATGCGACGTCACAGTACCCGAAGCCGACACAGTCACGGACTGCGAGTCGTCGGTAGTCAGTTTGAGCTGCTGTGTCAGGTCTCGGGTGCTGCCGTTCTTCAGGATGCCTTGAACGGAAAAATTCTCGGAAGCACCGATCGGCACAACAAGCAATGCTGGTTCAACTCGCATATCGATGACTCCCGAATCGGTTGTTCGGGAAGCTGCTGCATCGATCCACCGCCGGAGTGTGGCGGCTTCCGGGCTGTTTTCAGCAAAACGCGTCCCGCCTTCGTGATCCACACCGCCGGTTGGCTTGAGCAGCAGCAGGCTCCGCTCCGGATGCACGGGATTGACTCTGCGACCTTCCAGTTGCATCGTGATGGCACGAAAGTCGTCGTCCGGTCGACTGCCGAAAAGTGACAATCGGAATTCGCCTCGTCCCGCCGCTGCACCGTGGCAGGCTCCGCTGTTGCAGCCAGACTTCGTCAGAATCGGCAGAACGTCGAGGTCAAAATCGGGAGACGAATCGGCACGTCCGACCTCGGAACTCAGAAGCAGACATGTCAGAATCACAGTCGCGTCGAAGAGACTACTGCGTGACACCCGCTGTTTCCTCCGTCAGGAAAGTTGCTCTTGCTCGGCCCGGATGGGCAACGCCGTGAAGGATGTTTGTAGCCGGATTCGTGAGAATTCGCGGCGACCCGCTGACTCCGAAGTCTCACGACTCCGGCTACAAACGTATTCCCTCATGTTT
>JANNGQ010000725.1:0-9172 GCA_031403975.1 Planctomycetota bacterium | reverse complement strand
CGGGGCATGACCGAGCAAAACATGAAAAACAGCGATCAGGCCATCCTGTCACTCGAACAGTCTCTCGTCATCAACCCGCGCAATCCAGGAACGCACGCAGTACTGGCCGCGATCTATCAGGTCCGTAAGGACGACGCAAAGGCCAACTATCATCGCGAAATGTCGGCCAGACTTGGATCAAAGCACTAGCCCGGCAGTAGCCGAGACGCAGAAAAAAACGATGGGCATGCTTGCCGGAACGAAGTTCGATCGACCGCCACACTGTGAGCGCTGTGACCAGTTGGAATCCGAATGCAGTTGTCCGCCGACAGAGCCTGTCCGGCTGGCACCCGAGAAGCAGACGGCGCGCATCGCCATCGAGAAACGCAGACACGGGCGAGTTGTGACGGTCATCCGCGGCCTCAGCAGTGACGAGAACGACCTCGATTCACTCCTGAAGCGGCTCAAAAATGCCTGCGGAGCGGGCGGCACGGTTTCGGACGAAGGCATCGAGATTCAGGGAAGTCACGCAGATCGAGTCCGCGCGGAACTGAAGAAGATCGGATACCGCGTTTAGTGCGACTTACTGTTGTCTCCCGGCGCGCCGGGACTCCGCCGGCTGGGACTTTTCGTTGATCGCAGACGATTTCCAGCTTGTTCACAGCCCTGGAGCACTGCGGGAGTGCACTGCCGACGGAGCGGCAGGCCAACAGTAGGCGACTCAACCGATTCCCATTTTGGAAATCATTTCCTGCAGCCCCGGAATGTTCATCCCCCCGGCGATTTCGGACATCTCGCGGGCCGCGGCTTCTTTGGCCTTCTGAATGGCGTTTTCCGTCGCGATTTTTGTGAGGTTCTCAATCATTTCGCGATCCCTGGATTCGATGATTCCCTGCTGCATCGAGACGCTGACGACGTGCAGATCACCGGTGACGATGACGCGGACGAGATCACCGCCTGCCGTGCCTTCGACCTGCAACCGGCTGGTGCGTTCCTTCGCCGCCGCAACTTTTTCCTGAATTCCGCCCGCCTGCTGCATCAGACTGGCCATGTTAGCCAGATTCTTCAGTTCGCCGAACATCTGCGTCTCCGTTGATGATAGAACGTAAAGGCCCTCGATCCGGCATCGCGGCGCATGTTTTTGTGCCTGATCACTCGGAGTCCTCGAACTGCACGGATGGTGCCGCTGTGACCTTGACCACCGTAGCGCCGAAGGACTCCATGACCTGCCGGACAAAAGGATCGCGCGTAGGATCGATCTGTCCCAGCAGGTTCTGCTGGGGCAAGATCTCCGGCGTTGAAGCTCTTGCCACGCGAACAGATCCGGCTGCGGACTCTGTGTCTCTCCTTGAAGTTGAAGGTTGTGCCGCGGTTCCCGCATCCTTCATGTGTTTGGCGGAGGGAAGACTCTCAGCCGTTTGTGCGGTCGTGGTGACTCGCAGCTGAATGCCGACGAGCTTTCCGGTTAGCCGCTGAATGTCCGATTCAATCTTCGCCTTGTGATCCGGCTGGTCCAGAACTTTCTTTGCGAAGTCATTGCTGCTGTCGAGCAGAATCTCCACGCGGCTCGGCGTCGCCAGCACCAGGCCTGTTGCCATCTTCAGTCCGGCGGTAATCGTCAGTCCGACAGTTCGGAGCAGTTCCCGATGAAGCGTCGCGCAGTTCTCCTGTGTCAGTTCCAGAAGCGGTGCCGAAGGAATCTCGGTCGTGGTTTCAACACTGGTATCATCAGCATTATCTGATGAATCAGACGCATTGGTCGTATGCGACTCATAGGACACATCTGAAACTGAATCAGCCGCGATCAAAGCGTCATTTTTTTTTTCACCGCCTGCTGCGGCATCAGCAATGCTGTGCGAACCTGTGTCCGCCGACAGATTGGGCAGGGACGGCAATCTTCCCGACAGCAGGTCGCTGATCGCGGACAGGTTCTCCAACAGGCTGACCTGGACCATAGCCATTTCCAGCACCGTTCTGGCAAACGTGCTTCGGAACATCTGGTTCTTGCCGTCGGCCAGGATCTGGAAAGCCGCCATTACCGCGTGTATGCCCAGCCGTGTGGCTTGTTTCATCAGCGTATCACGATGACGGTTTGCCACGCTGCAAAGTGTCACATTCGTCCCGCCGCTGATGATCACCATCAGGTCGCGGACGTACCCGATTGCCTGATCCATCAGTTCGCCCGGTTGCACACCAACACCGAATGAGGCATCAAGCTGAGCCAGCACTTCGCCCGGACGATGCTCGACAATCGCATCGAACAAATCGACCAGCCGCTCATCGCCCGCGGTACCTAGCATCCGATGCACATCATCGGCCGATATCGTGCCGTCGCTGAAGGCCAGCAGTTGATCAAACAGTGACTGACTGTCGCGCATTGAACCGCGCGCCCGTCGTGCGACAAGTTCCAGCGCGTCCTCCGCAACTTCAAACCCCTCGATCTTCGCAATCTCACGCAGCCTGTCGGCAATCGATACATCATCAATGCTGGAAAAATCGAAGCGCTGACAGCGAGACAGAATCGTGTCGGGAACCTTATTCGGTTCCGTTGTGCAAAAGATGAATTTCACATTCGGCGGCGGCTCTTCGAGCGTCTTGAGCAGTGCCTGGAATGCCTGCGACGTGAGTGCATGGACTTCGTCGATGATATAGACCTTGTACTGAGTCCTCATGGACCGTACACCGACGTTGGCGCGCAGAGCCCGGATTTCATCGATCCCGCGATTTGAAGCGCCGTCGATTTCCATCACGTCGACATCATTGCCGGCAGAGATCCCGTCGCAGATTTCACACTGATTGCACGGTACTCCGTCCACAGCATCCGGACAGTTCAAAGCCTTTGCCAGAATCCTCGCCATCGAAGTCTTCCCGACCCCGCGAGCCCCCGTGAACATGTACGCATGCGCCACTCGATCGGCCCGGATCGCATTCGTCAGCGCCCGAGCCACATGTTCCTGCCCCACGACGTCATCAAACACCTGGGGCCGAAACCGTCTCGCCAGAACCGTGTAATGCGAACCTGTAGTCACCGAGGGTACTCATAGAGAAGTTGGGACGAACCTGCGGCAGCTATTGTGAAGGATCCGGACGGAATCATCCACTGAAGTCGAATCACCCGGTATTCAACATCGGGCGACCGGAATCCACCCAGGTGGGAATGATCCGCCCGGCATCAACGGTGCTTCCAGAACTCACTCTCTCGGGCAGTGTGAGCCATTGAGACGACAGTCCACGAGGCACCATCCCGGCGAAAAATGATCTGAAATGGAAATTTCTTCAGGAGGTAAAAGCGGTGTCGATTGTCACACTTCGGCAGTCGTTCCGGATCGAGCGCGATTGCAGCAATGGCCCGACTCACTTCTTCGTCAAAGTTGGCTGCAGCGTCAGCGCTGCGGTCCGCATACCATTTCAGTGCTGTATAGAAATCGGTTTCTGCCTCAGAGCAGATGATGAGTTCAATCATCCAGCCCGACCTTACGCCGAACACGTTCCCGCACTGCGTCCCAGGGCTCTGCTGACATCGTACCAGCGTCAATTTCCGCGGATCTGCGACGAACGTCCTCCATCACAGCGCTCGATGGCACTGGCCATTCATCCGGGTCAAGCGATTCCCAAAGGGAGGCAATGAGCTCAACACGATCGGACGGCGACAGTTCGTGCGCGGCAACGAGAAGTTCTTTGACTGTCGACATGCACCGACCTTTCTTTCATCCACTGTGAATCACAATGTTTCTCAGTCGCAGACCAGCGCTTGATTCTATTGATGTCGCGGAAGCAAATAAAGCAGAAGTGCGGAGCAATGAATGTGCGTTGAAAGATTGCCATTTCGCAGTCTGTCAATCCTCGCTGCGACTTGTGCTCGACCATCAAGTCCGAATTCCCGATCTCCGGGGAGAAGGGATTTCGTTCACGAGTTCAGCCTTTCACCACGACAAGACGTTTCTTTTCGGAGAGATTCTATTCTAAACGAACAACCGTCCTCTGCAGTGCGCCCGTTGCCATTGCAGCACTTCCACAATCTGTCGAGCGATCGCTTCCACGACTTTCGGGACGACTGCATTTCCGAACTGTTTGTACGCCTGAGTGTCTGACACCACCTGGTTGCGGACAAGGTGTTCCGGGAATCCCATGAGGCGTCCGGCTTCGAGCGGCATCAGGCGCCGAGGCCGTTGATTGGCATGTCGCGGAATCAGGATTTCGGAGCCGTCTTTGTAGTATCGGGCGCTGAGAGTCCGGGTAATCCCTTTGCGATCTGCCAGTCCGAAGCCGAAGCCGTTGCCTCTCTCCTGATGCTTTCGAGCGTACTCCTGCAGATAGTTCCAGAGCATTTCTGAGAGCACATACTTGTCCGGCACATCGCTTTCTTTCTCCAGAATCTCCTGAAGCACCGGAGGTGTCTCGGCTGGTGGTTCGGGGAATCTGAACGGCGGTGAATCACCAAAGGATTCTCGTCGAAATCCCACGATGAAGATTCTCTCCCGATGTTGCGGAACATAGGCAACTGCATCGACAACCTGAAAAAACACGCAATAGCCGAGTTCATCCAGGCGTTCCGCGATCGTTCGCCAGGTATCGCCTTTGTTGTGAGTCCGCAGATTCTTGACGTTCTCCAGAAGCAATACGGATGGCTGTTTGGATTCGATCAGCGTGGCGAGGTGAAAAAACAGAGTTCCCTGAGCCTTATCCTCGAATCCGTGGGCTCGCCCGAGGCTGTTCTTCTTCGAAACGCCGGCAATGGAAAACGGCTGGCACGGAAATCCGGCAGTCAGGACATCATGATCCGGGACGCCTTCGCCGGCAGTGAAGTCGGTGACATCGTTCTCCGGTGTCTCACCGAACCAGGCATGATACGTGCGCCGCGCGAAGGGATTGATTTCGCAGGAGAACAGACACTGGCCGCCGACCGCTTCCAGGCCAATCCGCAGTCCGCCGATTCCGGAGAAGAGGTCGATGAATGTGAAAGCGGAATTTGATACTGGAAGTGTCTGCGTGGATCTGCGGCTCATGGCTGGGACGATACCACGTTGAGATGGGGATTCAACGTGTGGCAACGGGCGCCGCAAAGTAGATGGGTTTCTCGTTCGTTTAACGGCAAGCCGCAGCCGAGGGCTTTGTTCTTTCGCCGTCATCAGCCGTGGTCGCGCAACACCGTCGCCTGCGGCTTGCCGTTAAACGATTCAGTCACCGCTATCGCGCAGCAAGCAGATCGAGTGCCTTCGCATCCGTATGATCCAGCCGAATTGCGTGTTTACATTCCAGCAGGTGGTTGTACTTCACAGCCGCTCCCGTGTTGAACAGGACGATCGTTTCATCGGGCCGGAGCCATCCGGATTCCTTCAATCTGCGAGCCGCCATCCAGATGGCTCCGCCTTCCGGAGCACAGTGCAGCCCCTGATGTCTGGCCAGCTCTCCGACACCGTGCATGAGTTCCGCATCGGTCACGGTCAGCGCCGTGCCGCTGCTTTTTCGCAAGATGTCGATCATCAGGAAATCGCCGACCGCCGCAGGGACTCGCAGTCCGGCTGCGATCGTCTGAGCATTTGGAAACATGGGAGCCGACGTCACTCCGTCGTGAAACGCTTTCACAATCGGCGCACAGCCTTCGGCCTGCACGACAACCATGCGAGGCCGTTCCGGACCGATCCAGCCCAGCTGTTCCATTTCGTCGAAAGCCTTCCACATGCCGATCAGGCCCGTGCCGCCGCCGGTCGGATAGAGGATCACATCGGGCAGCTGGAGCGAAGATGTGCCTCGATAGCTTGCCATATCGAAAGCCAGCTCGTAGCCCATGGTTTTTTTCCCCTCGAGCCGGAACGGTTCTTTCAGAGTCGACAGATCAAACCACCCGAAGCGGTCACACGCGGCGCGGCAGAGTCGACCGCAGTCGCTGATCAGGCCGTTGACAAGGCAGACCTGAGCGCCACCGCATTCGGATTCCAGAATGTTGGCCGGTGGAGTGTCGTCGGGTACAAAGATCACACACTTCATCCCCGCGCGAGCCGCATAGGCGGCGGCAGCTCCGGCGGCATTTCCGGCGGAGGGCAGGGCGACCGCGGTGACTCCCAACGCCGCCGCGCGAGTGATCGCGGCCGACATGCCGCGGGCTTTGAAGCTTTGCGTCGGATTGAAGCTCTCGTCCTTGACCAGCAGGTCGCCGAATTCGCCAAAAGGACCGCGGCTCGTACATTTCAGCAGCGGCGTCTGGCCTTCGCCCAGTGAAATCGCCTCCGACAGGGAATCGACGGGCAGAACTTCGAGAAACCGCCACATCGAGCGTTCCGAGCGGGCTCGGACCGCGTCCGGCGTGAATCGGCCCTTCAGCGAGTTCAGATCGTACCTCGCCAACAGAGGTTTCCCCGCTCGGCTTAGTCCCTGCAGCTTGCCGGGGTCGTAGATTTCTCCTGTCAGTGAACATTCCAGCGCAGTATGCATCCGGGCTCAGGCCCTTCGGTCTTGAGGTGATTGATGATTTGCCGGTAAAAACTGCCGATCAGCCGTAGCTTCGTCGGTAGCCTGGCCCCGTAGCTTGGCCCCATCTGGGCCGAGAGAACTTGCCAGTGTGGCCAATCGCTTCATCGTTTTTGAGTAGGATGGGCAATCGTGCCCGTCGAATCGCAGTCGGACAAGAATGTCCAACGTACCAAAGCAGGACGGCCCAGATGGGGCCATCCTACGTTAAACAGGCAAGGATGCCATGTTCAATTTCATTCGCAGCGGACGCGGAACGACGGTCAGCTGGATCGCTTCGGCGATTGTTGTGGGAACGGTGCTCGGGCAGTTGTTTGCTACCTGGCTGAGTCTCTGCGGGACGTCGCCGGTGTCGCTCGCCGCGCTGGCTGTCGGGTTTGCTGCGGGTGTGGTTCTTGCCGACTGGGCCGTGCGTTTCGTGGGGCAGGCTTCCAGCCAGCCTTTGTCTTCGCGATTCGTAGGGCAGGCTTCCAGCCTGCCAACTGACGTGGAAACAAATCTGCCGCAGAATACACAGCATGAAGAACGCAGGCTGGAAGCCCACGCCACGGCGCCAGCGCTTGTTGCACTCTGCTGGCTGACACCAGTGCTGATGAACGCCACGCTGCTCGCGGGGTGCGAGACCATTGGAGCCGGCTGGCCACTGTCATCGATGCTGATCATGCTGTTTCCGGCAATCGTGGTTGCCATTGTCACGGCCTGCGCCGGAGTGTTCTTCAGAGCGATCAATCCGAGGCCTGAAGTTGCCTGGATCAATTCTGCACTGGTGGGATCGATCGGCGCAGCGTTGGTGATGGTGAACGTCTGGTGCATGTGGCCACTGGCAGTGGTCTCAAGCATCGCCGTGTGCTTTGCGGTCCTGAGCCGGCTGTTGGTGCATGACACATCCGCATTGCGCGTCTGGCTTGGCAAGGAAGCAGAGCCCCGGGCGATCGCTCTGGCGAATACTCCCTCATCTCCCGGCGCGCCGGGATCGGCCACCTTCTTCCCTTACCTGGAGAAGAAGGATCTTCGGGAAAGCGGATCACTTCTGATTCACTTTGCGGCCGTCGGCGTGCTGATTGTGGCGGTATCCGAAATCATGACTCGCCTGATGCCCGGTAGTCTGCCGCTGATGCTGGCAACGGTGAGCATAGCCGCCAGCGGTCTCCTGCTGCTGACTCATCCGAGAACGATTCGCGTGCTGACGCACGTCGGGATGAATACGATTTCGCTCCTGACGCTGGCTGCCGTGCCGATGCTGTTTGCAATCCTGGCGGATCTGAATCTGTCGATCAACACGGGTGTCAATTCGCCATTTGTAATCCTGCTGCTGCGAGCGGTTCAGTGCGCGATGTTGCTGATTGCGGCGCTGATCCCTGCGGTGAGTGGAGCGATTGTGCAACGCGGCAGCGGTGACGCCCCCTCATCCGGCCTGCCGGCCACCTTCTCCCCCTGCCAGGGGAGAAGGGACATTTCAGAGCGTGTGAAAGAGTCGACGTCTTTTGATTCGCAGCGTTTCGGGACGCGGACAGGTGCAATGGCAGTATTGCCGGCGACGATCGGTGTTGTGCTGTCGCTCGCGGCAGTCGCGCGCGGAGTTTCGCCGGCCGTTGTTCTGGGCTGCGGGATCGTGCTGCATGCGATGGCGGCGTTCACCGGGGCGAGTTCTGTTCGATCATTGGTCAGACTGCGAACACTGTCGCCGGGACGCCTCGCGGTTCCGGCAATGGCGATCATCGGCCCGGTGCTGGTGCTGGCCGGCGGGTTCGATTCGGCCCACATGTCTTCACTGCTGTTTTCAGACCGCACAATGGCGGCTGTGCAGCGAGGCGTCACGAGGGATCTGATTCCGCAGTCGGACGTCAATCGACTTGTCACTGTGTCTCCGATGTCCGACGGAGAAATTACAATCTGGCGCCGCGCCGGCAACGTGTTCGAGTTTCAGCGGAACGGAATGTCGCTTGGACGAATCAGTTCGGACACGACACTTTCTCCGCAACCGGTCGAAGAGATTCTGCCGGCGATTCTGGCAATGGTCAGCCATCCTCAGCCGGGCCGCGTCCTGCTCCTGGGCGACGACACCGGTGCATGTCTGCGGACCTGCAGCCATTTCCCGGTGCAGGAAATTGTCGCAGTGCGAAATGATCGCCGACTGACAGAGCTCGCACGTCGATTCACCTGGAGCAGTCTGCAGACACCTCCGGACCAGGATGACCGAGTCAAGATTCTGCATGAGTCACCGCTGCTGACATTGCGACGACGGGAACTGAAATCGTTTGACGTTGTGATCTCGTCAACTGATGGCGCAGCGTCCGCATCGGCAGCGTCTCAGTACACGACGGAGTTCTATCAGTGCACCCGGTCCCGCATGAGTGACGACGGTATCTTCTGTCAGCGATTCCGGCTGCAGCACCTGGGGGCGGAACCACTGAAAGCCGCAATGTCGACGCTGATGACGTCGTTCAGACATGTCGGAGCTGTGCAGACCGTCCCTGGTGAGATACTGCTGCTGGCAACGAATGCCGACAAAGGGCTGATCGATCCGGAGATTCTGACGCGACTTCAGCGGGACCATGTGCGGCGTGAAATAGCCACGGCAGGCTGGGACTGGTCGCAGGTCGCGGTGTTCTCCCGCACGAACGGCACCACGCAGGCGTCCGAGTCGTTGTCGATCAGGCGCAATCGAATCCGGCCGAAGCCTTTAAGTCTCTAACCAGATGATTGTTGACGGATCGTGATGAGA